>NZ_JALJRI010000112.1:0-275 GCF_024519795.1 Micrococcus sp. Mcc89
CGGTTCGGGGCAGGCGCGGTGAACTCCCGCTTCACGAGGTCCGGGTGCCGCGCCGCGGTCGGATCTGGCCGGGTCGTCTTCACCCGCTTCGACCTGGTCGCGCCCTTAATCCCTGCGGCGCGCATGAGCCGGCCCGTCTGATCTCGGCCGATGTCGATCCCGGCGCGACGCGCGGTCTTCCAGAGCTTTCTGACCCCGTAGACGCGGTAGTTCGTCTCCTAGAGCTCGACCAGCTGCGGGATCAGCTCCTCGTCCCGCACCGCGCGAGCCGAGGG
>NZ_JALJRI010000009.1:0-25680 GCF_024519795.1 Micrococcus sp. Mcc89
CGTTCGCCGACGCCCGCACCATGGTGGAGGCGATCATCTACCGGTACCGGTGCGGGATTGCATGGAGGGATCTGCCCGAGGTCTACGGGCCTTGGCAGACCGTGTGGACCTGGCATCGGCGCATGGCCGAAGAAGGCACATGGGACACGGTGTTGGCGACGCTGACCGCCGCCGCGGACACCGAAGGTCTGGTGGATTGGTCGGTCTCGGTGGACTCCACGATCGCCCGCGCCCACCAGCACGCCACGAACATCACCCGCCACACAGGGGGATGGGTCGAACTACAGGAATCCGCGTGAAGAGCCAGCCGATCACGGCATCGGGCGCTCTCGGGGCGGGCTGAGCACGAAGATCCATCAGCTCGTGGACGGGACCGGGCTGCCGTTGGTCAGTCTGATCACCCCCGGCCAAGCAGGAGACTCCCCGATGCTGCTGCCCCTACTGGGGCGGCTGCGTGTGGCACGGCCGGTAGGACGGCCCCGGACCCGCCCCGAGGCCCTGCTGGGCGACAAGGCCTACTCCTCCAGGGCGATCCGCACCCACCTGCGTGCCCGCGGCATCAAGGCGGTCATCCCCGAGCCGACCGACCAGCAGGACCACCGCAGACGCCGCGGCTCAGCCGGCGGCCGGCCCGTGGGCCTGGACTCGCAGGCTTACAAGGGCCGCAATGTCATCGAGCGCCAGTACGCGCACCTGAAGCAATGGCGAGGCCTGGCGACCCGGTACGACAAGTACGCGATCGTCTACCGGGCCCCCGTGGTGTTGAACGCGGTGCTCGCATGGTCAAAACGATTGTCAGACATGCCCTAGCCGCCCAGCCACCCCGTCCACCCCACCCAGTACGCTCGCCCCATGAAGATCGGTCTCCGCAAGCCCAGCCTGAAGAAGTCCATCAAGGCCCGCACCACGGGCCGCGCCAAGCGCGCGATCAAGCGCAAGGTCATCCCCGGCTACGGCCGCAAGGGGATGGGCTGGCTGCGCGATCCGAAGCGCGCCGCCTACAACGCCGTCTACCGGCGCACCACGGTCGGCCTGGGTGACGTCCTGAAGATGTTCAAGTGACCTCCACGCCCTCGCGGACCCGGCCGGGGTCGGCCCGCTGAACACGCGCCGCCGGCCTGGCCACTCACGGCCCGCGCCGCCGCCCACCTCTCACCGGCCCGCGAACGCCTCCACCCGCCGCACGGCCTCCGGGTGCTCGGACGCCGCCGCGATCGACGCCGCCTCCTGCCGCACATGCGCGCGCAGCGCCTCGACGTCGGCCCCGCGCGCCAGCGCCTTCGTCGGCCCATAGGTGTGCGCCGGACCGGCCACCAGATCGTCCTCGAGCTCCGCCAGACGCGCCGCGAACGCGCCGCCGGCCACCGCCTCGGTCGCCAGGCCCCATGCGACGGCCTCGGTCCCGTTCAGGCGCCGCCCGCCGAGGAGCAGCTGCGTCGCGCGCACCGGCCCGAGCACCCGCGGCAGCCAGTAGGACACGCCCGTGTCCGGTGTCATCCCGAGCGCGGAGAACGCCGTCACCAGCTGCGCGTCCTCGCGCACCAGCACGACGTCGCCGCCCAGCATGAGCCCGAGCCCCGCCCCGGCGGCCGTCCCGTTGACGCCGGCCAGCACCAGCAGGCGAGAGCCCGTCAGCGCCACCGCGACCTCGCCCGCCGCCTCGCCGAGCTCCTGGATCATCGCGCGCCGCTCCGGCCCGGCAGGCGCGGCGGCCATGGCCTGGACGTCCCCGCCGCCGCAGAAGATCCGTCCCGCGCCGGTCAGCGTGAGCACGTGCACGGACTCGTCCGCCTCGGCCTTGGCGATCGCCGCGAGCACCTCGCGCGCCATCGTCAGTCCGAGCGCGTTGCCCTTCGCGGGCCGGTTCAGCGTCAGCCGCACGACGCCGGGCCGCGCCTCGACGAGGACGGCCGGGGCGTCGTCGGAGGAAGAAGGGGTGGGTGCGGTGCTCATGTCAGCTCCTGGGGTTGGCGGGTGCGGGGCACGGGTGCCGGCCGCGAGGACGGCCGGCCGGGCATGGGGTGGGTGCGCGATCCGAAGCGCGCCGCCTACAACGCGGTCTACAAGCGCACCACGTTCAGCGTCTGGGACCTGTTCCGCTGAGTCTGTTCCTCACGCGGGCTGGTCCGCCTCGTCCTCGTCATGCTCCTCCACGCTGCGGATCAGGGCCCGCAGGAACGCGGCCGCGCCGGCGAGCTCGGCCGGGGTGAGGCCCTCCACCGCGGCGAGCATACTGCGGTGCATGGCGCCCAGGGTGGCGCGGACCTCGTGGTCCGTCTTGGCCGTCGGCTCCACCACCACGGATCGGCGGTCCTGTGGGTGGGGCGCCCGTCGGGCGTAGCCGTCTCGGACCAGTCGGTCCACCAGGGCGCTGGCGGAGGCCGGGGTGATCTCCAGGGCGCTGGCCAGATCCCGCTGACGGACCTTGTGGCCGCGTCGGTCGGCCCGCAGCAGGTAACGCAGGGCTGACAGGTGGGTCTCTCCCATCCCCATGCTGTCCCGGGTGCGGGCGCGCATGCGCCGTTCGGCCTCCCGGTAGCGTCGCAGCAGGTTGAGCACGTCCACAGGTTCGATCTCGCGGGCGCCGCGGGTGTACCAGTAGCCCGACGTCGGTTCGCCATCCGTGCTGGTCAGCGTGGTGTGCTCCTCACCCATGCGCTCTTGAACCTCCCTGTTCACGTCACCCCGAAAATTTGGTTAGTCTTCCTAACGCATAGTTAGACTAACATTTTCCAGGTCACGGCGATCTCTGTGAGGGGGCGCCCGGGCCGCGGCGAGAGGAATGTCATGACAGCAACGCTGGAGGCCCCCCAGGCCATGGGGCGGACCCTGTCCGCCGTCCCGCCCGTCCTCGAGTCCCCGGCGCCGCAGCCCGCCGCCTTCCGTCAGCGCTGCGCCCTCCTGGCCATGAGTGCCGCGCGGGCCGTCACCGTGTTCCCCGAGGTCGCTGAGGCCAGGTTCGCCATCACCGGCACCCCCTCCGCCCCCGCGCTGGAGGTGGACTGCATCCTGCGGGACGGAGAGGACACCGCGGCGGTCATCGAGACCATCACGGTGCACCTCGTCGAGGACCTCGAGGAGCTGCTCGGCGCACGGTTCCACGAACGTCGGCTGGAGCTGGTCGTGGACCGCAGCCTGCCCCGGGTGGGCGTGGGGGTCGTCTCCGCGCCCTGAGGGAGGCGCTCACGCGAACGCGCTCATCCCGGTCAGGTCCCGGCCGAGGATCAACGCCTGCACGGACTCGGTGCCCTCGTAGGTGTGCAGCGCCTCGACGTCGGCGAAGTGCCGCATCACCCGGTGCTCGAGGAGGATGCCGTTGCCGCCGAGCATGTCCCGGGCGATCTGCGCCACCCGCCGCGCGCCCCGCGTGCAGGCGTACTTCAGCAGGGACGCCTGCTCGTCGCGCAGTAGCCCGGCCGCCTGCAGGCGGGCCACGGCCACGCAGCGGGTCTGCATCGCGGTCACCTCGTCCAGCATCTGCGCGAGCCGTTCCTGCACCATCTGGTGCGCTCCCAGCGGCTTGCCGAACTGCTCGCGCTGCCGGGCGTAGGCCAGCGCGGCCTCGAACATGGCGGTCGCGTGGCCCAGCGCGGACCAGCCCACGTTCACGCGGGTGGCCACCAGCACGCGCGCGGCGTCCTTGAACGTCGCCACGCCCGGCAGCCGCGCGTCGTCGCCGACCCGCACGTCGGTCAGCGTGATCTCGGCCTGGTGGATCGCCCGCAGCGCGCCCTTGCCCGTGATCACCTCGGCCTCGTACCCGGGCGTGGACTGCTCCACCACGAACCCCTTGACCTGGCCGTCCTCGGTGTCCCGCGCCCACACGATCGTGATGCCCCCGGCGGCCCCGTTGCCGATCCACTTCTTGGCGCCGTTCAGCACCCAGCCGCCGGCGCCGTCGGGCCGCGCGGACGTCTCGAGGGACACCGAGTCCGAGCCGTGCAGCGGCTCCGTGAGCGCGAACCCGCCCGGCAGCGTGCCGCGCGCCACCGGCTCGAGGTACCGCTCCTTCTGCCCCGGGCTCGCGCAGTGCACCAGGGCGCGCAGCACGAGCCCGCCCTGCACCGCCGCCGCTGCCGCCATCGACCCGTCCGCCCGGGAGATCTCCATCGCCACCAGACCCGCCGCCAACGGGGACATCACCGCGTGCCCCGGCACCTCCAGCCCGTCGGTGAGCAGGTCCAGCTCGCCCGCCCGCGCCACCAGGTCCAACGGGTACTCCGCCCGGTCCCAGTGCCCGTCGATCCGCTCGAGCACCTCCCGGCCGTAGGCGCGGGCGCGGTCCCAGTGCGCGCGGTCCTCGTCCGTGGCCTCCCCGAACGCGTCCAGGTAGTCGACGTCCAGGGGCGTGACGACGTCGTAGGTCGGCTTCTGCGTGCGCGTCACCGGGCCTCCTGCGTCCGCTCGGCGCGCAGCGCGCGCTTGAGGAGCTTGCCCGACTGGTTCCGCGGCAGCTCCGCCACGAAGTCCACGCGCTTGGGCACCTTGAAGCCCGCCAGCCGCTCCTTCACGTGGGCGCGCACGGTCTCCGCGGTCAGCTCGGCGCCCTCCTTGAGCACGACGACGGCGGTCACCGCCTCGATCCAGCGCTCGTCCGGTAGGCCGATGACGGCGACCTCGGCCACCTCGTCGAGCTCGTAGATCGCGTCCTCGACCTCCCGCGGGGCGACCAGCACGCCGCCCGTGTTGATGACGTCCTTGATGCGGTCCACCACCTGGATGTAGCCGGCCGCGTCCTGGGTGACCTGGTCGCCGGAGCGGAACCAGCCGTCGTCGGTGAACGCGTCCGCGGTGGCATCCGGGCGGTTCCAGTAGCCGGAGAGCAGCTGCGGCGAGCGGTACTGGATCTCGCCGGGCTCGCCGGGCGCAGCGGGGGCGCCGTCGGCCGTCATCACCCGGGCCTCCACGTGGAACACGGGGCGGCCGCACGAGGCGGGCCTCGCGTCGTGCTCCTCGGGGCGCAGCACCGTGCACAGCGGGCCCAGCTCGGACTGGCCGAAGCAGTTGTAGAAGCCGATGCCCGGCTGGCTCTGGCGCAGGCGCTGCAGCACGGTCACCGGCATGATCGAGGCCCCGTACTGGGCCTTGCGCAGCGAGGAGAGGTCGCGCGTGGCCAGGTCCGGATGGTTCGCCAGCGGCACCCACACGGTGGGCGCCAGGAACAGGGAGCCGATGTGCTCGGTCTCCACGAGCTCGAGCATCCGGGGGATGTCCGGGGCGGGCAGCAGGCGCACCGTGGCGCCGAGGCTCAGGTAGGGGAGCAGGAACACGTGCATCGCGGCCGAGTGGTACAGCGGCATGGCCACGAGGGGGCGGTCCTCGGCCGTGAAGTCCAGCGCGATGATCGAGGAGAGGTACTCCGCCACGAGCGCCCGGTGGGACATCATGGCGCCCTTGGGGGTGGAGGTGGTGCCGGAGGTGTAGAGCAGCTGGGCCAGGTCGGTGGCCGACACCTCCGCCTCCGGGGCGGCGGCGTCCAACGTCTCGTCCCGGGCGGTCTCCAGCACAGAGGGCTCGGCGTGGCCGGCGGGGAGCATGGTCCACACGTGCCGCAGAGCCGACGCGCGGCCCTCGGCCCGGACCTGGTCGACGCGCCCGAGCATGCCGGCGTCGGCCACGAGCAGCTCCGCGCCGGAGTCCTCGAGGGCGTGGGCGAGCTCGCCGCCCTTGAGCGCGAAGTTCACGGGCACGTGCACGTAGCCGGCCGTGACGCAGGCGAGGAAGAGCAGCGCGTAGGCGTCCGAGTTGGTGGCGTAGGCGGCCACCCGGGTGCCGGCCGGCAGGCCGGTGTCCTGGAGGCGGCGGGCCACGCGGTGCGCTCCGTCCCGGAGCTGGGCGTAGGTCCAGTCGCGGTCCTCGAAGCGCAGGGCGACGGCCTGCGGGGAGCGGGCGACCGCGCGTGCGAACACGCGGCCGATCGTGTCCTCCGGGGCGGGGGAGAGGTGGCCGGCGTCGGTGGGGTGGGTGATCTGGTCGGGCATGGAAACCTCCGGGGGATGGGTCAGAGACGTTCGATCACGGTGACGTTGGCCTGGCCGCCGCCCTCGCACATGGTCTGCAGGCCGTAGCGGCCGCCCGTGCGCTCGAGCTCGTGCAGCAGGGAGGTCATCAGGCGGGCGCCGGTGGCGCCGATGGGGTGGCCCAGGGCGATCGCCCCGCCGTTGACGTTGACCTTCGCCGGGTCCGCGCCGGTCTCGGTCAGCCAGGCCAGCACGACGGCGGCGAACGCCTCGTTGATCTCCACGAGGTCCATGTCGTCAATGGTCAGGCCCATGCGATCGAGCGCGTACGCCGTCGCCGGGATCGGGGCGGAGAGCATCATGACGGGGTCCGCGCCGCGCGCGGAGATGTGGTGGATGCGTGCACGCGGGGTGAGGCCGTGACGACGCACCGCCTCCTCGGAGGCGAGCAGGAGGGCGGCCGCGCCGTCGGACATCTGCGACGCCGACGCCGCCGTGTGCAGCCCGCCGGGGACGATCGGGTCGAGCGAGGCGATCTTCGCGGCGTCCGGGGTGCGCGGCCCCTCGTCCGCGGTGAGGCCGGCGAGCGGGATGATCTCGCGGTCGAAGCGACCGTCGGCCTGCGCCGCGAGCGCGCGCTCGTGGGAGCGCACCGCGAACTCCTCTAGGGTGTCCCGGTCCAGGTTCCAGTGCCGGGCCATCATCTCGGCCCCGCGGAACTGGGAGATCTCCTCGTCCCCGTAGCGGGCGGCCCAGGACTCGGAGCCGGTGAACGGGTCGGGGAAGCCGAGCTCGTGGGCGGCCGTGTTGGACCGGGAGAGCGGGATCGCGCTCATGGACTGGACGCCACCGGCGACGACGAGGTCCGCCGTCCCGCTCATGACGGCCTGCGCGGCGTAGTGGACCGCCTGCTGGCCGGAGCCGCACTGGCGTTCGACCGTGGTGCCGGGGACGTCCTCGGAGAGCCCGGCCGCGAGCCAGGCGTTGCGCGCCACGTCCATGGCCTGTGGGCCGAGCTGGTCGATGCAGCCGAGGATGACCTCGTCGTACTCGGCCGAGTCGATGTCCTGGCGGGCGACGAGCTCGCGCAGCGGCGCGGCCGCCAGATCGAGGGGATGTACGCCGGCGAGCCCCTTCCCTCGGCGACCCACGGGGGTGCGGACGGCGTCGATGATGTAGGCCTCGGGCATGGGGGCTCCTCCGGACGGCGGGGACGTGACGCCGATCACGTTATTGCTTGGACATCCAACGATCAAGAGTGTGACGGGATCCGTTGCGGCGGCCTGGAGGAGCGCCGTTTCGTCAACGAAAGCGGCTCGGGGCGCGCCGTTTCGGCCACGAAAGCGCTGGGGCGGGCGTCGCCTCGCCCTGGTCAGGACCCCCTGCCCCGGGCCTACCGTGAGGGCCAGCGGCACGCACCCGTGCCGCTGAGACGAGAGGAGCCGGCCATGGCCACCCCGCACACCCCCGACCCCCAGGACGCCCGGCGCGCACGCGAGGCGACGGACGAGACCTCCGGCGTCGCGTTCGACGGCGACACGCCCCCAGCCGAGGGCGCAGGCGTCGGCCCGAGCAACCCGGGCATGGACGTGGAGCAGACCGGCGAGCGCTCGGCCGGCAAGATCGTGCTCGGGCTGATCATCGCCCTCGTGGTCATCGGCGTCCTGGTGTTCATCCTGGGCCGCGTCGCCGGCCTCGGCTGAGCCGCGGCGCAGACGCCTCGAGCACGCCACCGGCCCATCGCGACCACGGGGCGGGCACCGATCCGTCGGTGCCCGCCCCGTGGTCGTGTCCGCTCCGCGGTGATGCCGCTCAGCTGCGACGCCGCGCCGTCGCAGCGGTCAGAAGCCGCCGCCCACGGTCCGGCGGCCACCCGCCGTGCGTCGGCCGGCGGCACCGGACCGGCCGCGGGAGGCGAGGGCCCCGCCGAGCAGCCCGCCCAGCAGGCCGGTGCCGAGGCCGCCCGTGGACCGGGCCGAGGGTCCGAAGCCGCCGCGGTACGCACCGGAGCTGCGCCCGCGCGTCGTGCCCCCGGCGCCGCGGCGCGAGAGCTCACGCAGCGCCAGACCGCCGAGCGTGCCCAGGAGGGCACCGCCCAGGCCGCTGGACCGGCGTCCCTGAGAGCGGGCCTGCCGGCCGAAGCCGGGGGACCGGCCGATGTGCGCACCGATGGTGGGTCGGCTGGAGCGGCGGCCACCGCCGCCGAGAGTGCGGGTGAGGCTGGAGAGGATGCCCATGGTGTCCTCCTCGGACGTCGTGCCGGCCACTCGTGCGTGGCCGGTCGGGTGCGCCTCAACCTAGGCGTCAACCCCCGCACGGTGTCCAGACCGGGCATCCTCATGCATCGAGGCGGGATATCCACCCCACGGCCGCCCGCGGCAGCCAGATGGGGTCGATATCCCGCCTCGAAACGCGCGGGCGGGGGCGTCAGTCCTGGAGCGGGGAGGTCTTCGGCTCGTCCCTCCAGAGGGCCACGTTCCGCGCCTCGGGCAGGTCGGAGAGGTGGAAGCCCGGATCCATGCCCGCCTTGAGCTTGCGCTCGTAGTCCCGGAGCAGCTTCACGGCCAGCCCGCCCAGCGGGATGATCGCCACGAGGTTGATGGTCGCCATGAGGGCCGCGAACGTGTCCGCGAGGTTCCACACCAGCGCCACGGAGCCGAGCGCGCCGCCGACCACGCACACCAGCACGAGCACGCGGAACACGGTGATGGCCCGACCCGCGTGGCGGCCGGCCAGGTACCGGATGTTGGCCTCGCCGTAGTAGGTGTTGCCCAGCACGGAGGACCAGGCCAGGAAGAAGATGATGACGGTCAGCGCCGGGCCGGCCCACGCGCCCACGGCCTGCTGGAGCGCACCCTGGGTCACCTGCATGCCGAGCGCCTCCCCGCGTCCGTAGGCCGGGTTGGAGAGCAGGATGACGAACGCGGTGGCCGAGCACACGATCAGGGTGTCGAAGTAGACGCCCAGGGACTGCACGAAGCCCTGCTTGGCCGGGTGGGAGACGGCCGCGGTGGCGGCGGCGTTCGGGGCGGAGCCCATGCCGGCCTCGTTGGAGAACATGCCGCGGCGCACGCCCTGCATCACCATCGTCATGCCGACGGCGGCGCCCGCGACCTCGCGCAGGCCGAAGGCGTGGCCCACGATCAGCGCGATCATGCCCGGGACCTCGGTGATGTTGACGACCATCACGATCAGGGCCAGGAAGATGTAGAACGTGGCCATCACGGGGACCAGCACGTTGGTCACGGCCGAGAGCCGGCGCACGCCGCCGAAGATCACGAGGCCGGTGAGGGCGGCCAGGCCCAGGCCCACGATCCACGCGGTGGTGGAGGACGCGCCCCAGTTGGCCTGCACGGACTCGGAGATCGAGTTGGACTGCACGGCGTTGAACACGAAGCCGTAGGTCACGGTGATGGCGACGGCGAACACGGCCGCCAGCCACTTCGCGCCCAGACCGTCGCGGATGTAGTACGCGGGCCCGCCGAAGTAGCCGTCCGCGCCCTTCTGCTTGTACAGCTGGGCCAGCGTGGACTCGACGAACGCGGTGGCGCCGCCGATGATCGCCAGCAGCCACATCCAGAACACGGCGCCCGGGCCGCCGATCACGATCGCGATCGCCACGCCGGCCACGTTGCCGGTGCCCACGCGCGAGGCCGCCGAGATGGTGAAGGCGCGGAACGGGCTCACGCCGTCGTTCTCGAATCCGGTCTGGGACTTGGCCGTCACCGACCGGAGCATCTCCGGGAGCATGCGCACCTGCACGCCCACGGTCCGGATGGTGAACCACACCCCCGCCACGAAGAGCAGCGCCATCACGACGTACCAGTACTTGTCGTTGAAGGCGGTGACGGCCGCTGTGATCTGTTCCACTGTCGCTTCCACAGCCCCACCCTAGAGGCTGGGGCGGAGGACGCGGAATCGGGGCCGGGGTCAGCCGGCGGCGGCGTCGTCCTCGACGCGGAGCTGGATCAGCTGCCCCATCCGCTCGGGCAGGTCCCCCTCGGGGGTGCCGACGCTGGCGTGGCGGGCGGCGGCCCGGGCGAGGTCGTCGGCCAGTTCGTTGCCGTGCACGCCCACGTGGCCCTTGACCCACGTGGTGTCCACCTGGACGTCCGCGGCCTGCGCCAGGTCGACGGCGGCCAGCAGGCGCCGCAGGGTGCGGCGGATGCGCTCGCCCCGGGCGCCGCCGAGGGTGAGCCGCTCGCGGCGGGCGGCGTTGAGCAGGGCCAGCGCGGCGCGCGAGTCCGAGTGGATGGTGACCCGGCCGCCGGGGGTGCCCGCCCACGCGCAGATCACGTGCCCCAGCACGAGCGCCTCGAGTTCCACCTCGAGCGGCATCGTGGCCCCGGCCACGGCCTGCACGGCCCACATGCTCGGCCCGGCGACGGCGGCCGCCCCGCCGATGCGGGAGCCGCGCAGCACGGAGCCGTCCACGTACACGTCCGTCACGTCCGCCTCGTCCGCGAACGTGAGGCTGTGGGTCACCCCGGGCAGGTTGCGGCGCAGGAAGCGGTCCGTGCGGCGGCGGGAGAGGAAGACGCCGGAGGAGCGGCGCAGCGCGTCCTCCTCCTCCTGGGCGGCCTCGATGGCCTCGAGCGGGATCCGGGCCGCGCCCGTCTGGGCGACCGTCTCCGGGTCCACGTCCGGCAGCAGGTAGCTGGAGCGCTGCGTGCCCACGGGGGACTCGTCGAGCCGGTAGGAGACCACGCGCGTGTCCACGGGGGCGAGGACCTCGAGCAGGGAGAGCAGCTCGGCGTCCCGGTCCGAGCCCAGCCGCACGATCACCGGGCGCTCCGGCGGCAGGTCGACGGTGACGGTGGACCAGAAGGCGCTCAGATGCGCCGTGCCGACCATCCCGGTGTAGACGTGGCCGCGGACGTCGTCGCCGAGCTCGCGCAGCTCGAGCTCGCGGGCCACGTAGACGATGCCCCCCGTCGTCGGGTGCAGGTCCAGGCGGAGGGCGGGGCCGTGGTCCACGCCGGGCAGCATGGCCAGCGGGCTGGCCACCACGCGGACGCCGTCCCGGCGGATCCGGGTGCGCGGCGGGGAGGGGCGGGGGACGACGGGGCCGGTGCGCGTGAGGTCGACGCCGTTCCGGTCCCGCGGGGTGCCCCGGGGCCGGCGGGCCCGGACCACGCGCAGCGGGCGGTGCTGCTCCTCCGCCTTGGCGCCCGGGCCACGGAAGTCCCAGCCCACGTCGACGAGCGCCGCGGGGTGTGCGGCCTCGACGTCGTGATGCAGCGTCCGGTCCACGACCGTCCGCGGGTGGTTGATCCGTGCTCCCATGGTTTCGCCGGCTGTGTCGAAGGGGACCGCGCCGGAACTGTGAGCCGGGTCCGGCGGGCCATGCTGGTCCTGCGGCGGTCGGGCGGGATCGCCGTGGACGAAGGGGACGACCCGTCCCGACCTGTTCTGCTCTGGGCGACCTTACCGAGCGCACCTGTGAGGAGGCAGGTCTCCTCTCCTCGGCCTCCCGCGCGGCGGCGTCGGACGAGGGGTCAGAGCGGGTCCGTGCGGTGCCGCTGCACGTCCGGGCCGGTCGGCACGCCGAGCGCCTGCGCCTGCGCGCGCTGCTGCCGCAGGGACACGGTGCCCAGCAGCAGCGCCAGGGCCCGCTCCCCGTCCTCCGGGGTGTCCGCCGCCTCGGTGAGCAGACGGTGCAGGCCGAGGCCGCCCAGCCCGAGCGCGAGGGCGGAGAGCACCACGTCCGCCCCGTCCCGGTGCCGCAGCAGGGCGGCCTCCGCGACCTCGGCGCGGCCCGCCAGGTCCGTGACGCGGCGAGCCCGCACGGTCTCCTCCGCCTCGGCGACGATCCGGTCCGCCACCCGCGCCAGCAGCGACTGCTTGTCCGGCACGTGCCAGTACAGCGCGGAGGCCTGCACGCCCAGCACCCCGGCCACGCGCCGCATGGACAGGTCGCCCATGCCGAAGTCCTGCAGGATCCCGACGGCGGCGTCCACCACGTCCTGGGCGGTCAGCCGGGGGCGGGGTGCGGGCGGGGTCATGCCTGAGAGGCTACCGCCGGGCCGTCCTCCTCCGCCGCGATGCGTCCCCCCGCGCCGAGGCGCACGGTGCGGTCGGCCATCACGGCGGCCTCCGCGAGGTCGTGGGTGACGACGACGCCGGTCGTCCCCGCCGCCCGCAGCACCGCCCGGATGTCCTCGGCCAGGCGCCGGCGCAGGTCCGCGTCGAGCGCGGACAGCGGCTCGTCCAGCAGGAGCACCCGCGGGGCAGGGGCCAGCGACCGGGCGAGCGCCACGCGCTGGGCCTGCCCGCCGGAGAGTCGCTGCACGGGCCGGTCCGTGAGCTCGGTCAGGCCCACCAGGTCCAGCAGCTCGGCCACGCGCGCCCGCCGCCGGGCCCGGTCCCAGCCGGCGGACTCGAGGCCGTACGCCACGTTCCGGCCCACGGTCCGGTGCGGGAACAGCTGCCCGTCCTGGAACACCATCCCCACGCCCCGGCGGTGCGTCGGCACCGCGGCCACGTCCCGTCCGTCGAGCTCCACCGTGCCCGCCACGACGTCCTCGAGCCCGGCGATCCCGCGCAGGATGGTGGACTTGCCCGAGCCGGAGGCGCCCACGAGCGCCACGATCTCCCCGGCGGCCACGTCCAGGTCCGTCCCCCGCACGGGGGTGGAGCCGTCCGGGTAGCGGATCGCCACGTCCCGCAGCCGGAGGGAGGCCCCCGTCGTCGTCGGCGTCATCACAGACCTCCCGCCCCGGCCGGGCCCCGGGGGCGCAGCCGCTCGCACACCAGCATGATCCCGGCGCTCAGCACGGCCAGCACCGTGGCCGCCGCGAGCGCCATCCCGTAGTTGTCCGCGCCCGGCCGGCCCAGCAGCCGGGCGATCAGCACCGGCAGGGTGGGCGCGGACGGGCTCGCCAGGAAGCTCGTGGCCCCGAACTCACCCAGGGACACCGCGAACGCGAAGCCCGCGGCCACGCCCACGCCGCGGGCGAGGAACGGGCCGTCCACCGTGGCCAGCACCCGCCACGGGCCCGCCCCGAGGGTGCGTGCGGCCTCCCGCAGCCGCGGGTCCACCGCCGCGAGCACGGGCACGAGCGCCCGCACCGCGAGCGGCAGCGCCACCACCGCCTGGGCCAGCGGCACGAGCACGCCCGAGGCCGCCAGCTCCGGGAACGCGGCCCGCAGGGACACGACGAAGCCGAAGCCCACGGTCACCGCGGACACCCCGAGCGGCAGGAGCAGGGCGCCGTCGAGGGCCCGCTGGGCCGCCAGCGCCGCGCGTGAACGGAAGGGCCGGGTCAGCAGCAGGGCCAGCGGCACGGCCACCACGAGCGTCACGAGCGTGGCGTCCACGGCCACCCGCAGGGACTGTTCGAGCGCCTGGGCCGGCGTCGACCCGCCCACGAACCCGCTGCCCGCGCTCGTGGACAGCAGCCGATAGTTGCCCAGCCCCCAGCCATGGCGGGTGTGGAAGGAGCGCACCACGAGCGTCAGGATCGGGGCCACCACGAGCGCCACCACCGCGAGCATCACGGCCACCGGGACCGCGTCCGCGCGCGTGAGCCGGGCCGGCGGCGTCTCCCGCAGGCGCAGCGCCCGCTGGGTGCGCGCCGCCGTCACGCCGGAGACCACGACGGCGGCCAGCACCACCGCGAACTGCAGCACGGAGAACACCGCCGCGGTCCGCAGGTCCAGGTAGACGGAGGTCTGCACCCAGATCTCCGACTCGAGCGTGCCGTAGCCGGGCCGGCCGAGCGTCTGGACGATGCCGAACGCGGACGCGCAGAACAGGAACACCAGGGCCGCGCTCGCGGCGATCGCCGGGGCGAGCTGGGGCAGCGTCACGGTGCGGAACGCCCGCCACGGCGAGGCGCCCAGGGTGCGGGCGGCCTCGGTCTGGCGGGGGTCCAGCGCGTTCCACAGCGCGCCCACCTGGCGCACCACCACGGACACGTTGAAGAAGACCATGGCCAGCACGACGGCGGTGGTCGTCTGGTCCAGCCCGGTGAAGCCCAGCGGTCCGCCGGGGGCGAGCAGGGCGCGGAACGCGACGCCGACCACCACCGTGGGCAGGACGAACGGCACGAGCACGAGGGCGCGGAGCACGGCCCGCCCCGGGACGCGACGCCGGTGCAGCACGAACGCGGTCGGCAGGCCGAGCGCCACCGAGACCACCGTGCCGGCGGCGGCCATCCCGAGCGTCTGGCCGAGGATGCGCCACGTGCGTTCGCGGGCGAGGGTCTCCCCGAAGGCGGTGAGGTCCACGGCGCCGGTGAACGCGTCGGCGTCGCCGCCGATCCCGCGCCAGAGCATGGCCGCCACGGGCCACGCGAAGAAGACGAGCAGGAAGGCGACCGGCAGGACGGCGGCCACCAGCCACCACGGGCTGAGCCCGTCCCCCCGGCCGCGCGCCCGCCGGCGCGGCAGGTCCGTGCCGGGGGCCGCGACCTCGGTGAGCGCGGACATCAGCGCCGGGAGGCCTCGGCCAGGGCGGTCCACTCCTTCAGCAGGTCCTCGCGGCGCTCGTCGATGCGGGCGGGGTCCGGGGTGATGGCGTCCTCGACGAGCGGCGCGTTCTGCGCCCATTCCTCGGGCAGCTGCACCGACTCGTCGATCGGGTACATGTACATCGACTCGGGCAGGGCGGACTGGACCTCCTCGGTGAGCATGAAGTCCACGAACGCCTGCGCGCCCTCGGGGTTCTTCGCGCCCTCGAGCACGCCGGCGTACTCGACCTGCGGGGTGCAGGAGTCCTCGATCACCTCGGTCTCGGGGGCGAACGCGGGGGAGGAGGAGTAGGAGAGCACCACCGGGAACTGACCCTTGCCCTCGCCGCCGGAGAAGTCCGAGTTGTAGGCGTCGGACCAGCTGTCGGCGACCTTGCCGCCGTGCTCCATCAGGCCCTGCCACCAGTCCCGCCAGCCGTCGTCGCCGTACTTCTCCGTGGTGGCCGCGAGCAGCGCCAGGCCGGGGGAGGAGGCCACGGGGGAGGTGGCGACCGTCAGCTTCGCGTACTCGGGGTCGTCGAGCTGGTCGATCGAGGTGGGGGCCTCGACGTCGTGGGCGGTGAACCACGCCGGATCCGTGTTGAAGCACACCTGGCCCTGGTCCACCGGGGTCATGCGGTCCTCCACCATCCGGTCCTGCACGGAGGCGGGCAGGTCCTTCGGGGTGTAGGCGGCGACGACGCCCTCGCGGACGAGGCGGTGCGCCGAGTGGTCCTCCACGCCGTAGACGCCGTCCACGGTGGGCTCGTCCTTGGCCAGCAGGAGCTGGTTCACCACGCTGCCGGCGTCGCCGGGGGCCGTGGTCTTCAGGGTGTAGCCGGACTCCTGCTCGAACTTCTGGACGAGCTCCTGGGGCAGGTTGAACGAGTCGTGCGTCATGATCGTCACGGTCGTCGACTCGCCGCCGGCCCCGGAGGCGGACGACGACGCCCCGTCGCCGGACGAGCCGGACACCGAACAGCCGGTGAGGGCGAGGGCGGCCACCGAGAGGGCGGCGAGGGCGCGGTGCGGGGTGCGGGACATGGCGGTTCTCCTCTGTCTGGGACGGCAGAGGGGCCGGGACGAGGCCGCCACCGGAATCCCGGGACGACGTCGACCGGGAGACTCGACTTCCTTCGCCGGTGCGGACCGGAGCAGGTTCGAGGGTCTGCGGCGGACCGCACTCTCAGCGCCGCGCGGGCGCTCCCCTGTCGATGTGGACTGGTCCCGACCCTACCCCGTCCGGCCCGCGCATAGACTGCCCGCGTGAGCGCCGCACAGCCCGCGGGGGTGACCCCGCCGCCCGCCTCGTCCAGCCCCGCCTCCGACTGGGACATCCGCCGCCCCCACCGCATGTGGCCGCGCATGCTGGTGATCGTCCTGACGCTCGCGGGCCTGGTGCTGGTGGTGCAGTTCTTCCAGGGGATCGCCTCCATCGCGGCGCCCGTCTTCCTGGGGCTGAACCTCGTGATCGTGGCCTACCCCCTGCAGGCCTGGCTCATCCGCCGGGGCCTGCACCCCGTGCTCGGGGCCGCCACCACCGTCCTGCTGGTCGTCGCGGTGATGGCCGTGTTCGGGGGCATGATGGTGTGGTCCGGCCTCGAGCTGGTGGCGGAGCTGCCCAAGTACGCGGACCGCTTCCAGCAGATCGTCCTGGACGTCTCGCACTGGCTCAACGAGCGCGGCGTGACCCCGGACATGGTGTCCCAGCAGCTGGCCTCGATCGACATGAGCACCGTGACCGGGACGGCCGTCAGCGCCATCACGAAGATCGCCACGAACGTCTACGCGGTCTTCGGCCTGCTCGTCACCGTGATCATGGGCATGTTCTTCCTCGCGATGGACTCGATGGACGTCGAACGCCGCGTCCGCCTGCTCAGCACCGCCCGCCACGAGTTCGGCCACGCCCTGGTCGAGTTCGCCCAGGGCGTGCGCCGCTACTGGGTGGTCACCACGGTGTTCGGCCTGATCGTGGCGGTGCTGGACGTGATTGCCCTCATGCTGATCGGCGTGCCGCTCGCGCTCGTGTGGGGCGTGCTCAGCTTCCTCACCAACTACATCCCGAACATCGGCTTCATCATCGGCCTGCTGCCGCCGGCCGTCCTGGGCCTGGCGGCGGGCGGCTGGTCCGACTTCCTGTGGGTGGTGGTCAGCTACTCGGTGCTGAACTTCGTGCTGCAGTCCGTGATCCAGCCCAAGGTGGCCGGCGACGCGATCGGCGTGATCCCCACCGTCAGCTTCCTCTCCCTGCTCTTCTGGGCCTGGGTCCTCGGCCCGCTCGGCGCCATCCTCGCGCTGCCCTGCACGCTGCTGGCCAAGGCCGTGCTGATCGACGCCGACCCGAACGCCCGCTGGATCAACGCGCTCATCGCCTCGGACCTGAAGGGCATGGAGCGCCGTCAGTCCTCGCTCCTGGAACGGCTGCGCCCGGCGGCCTGGCGGTCCGACGCGCACGGGAAGGACGAGGACCGCGCCCCGGCGGACGGCGGGGACGACGACGGCCCCGCGGCGGACGAGGTCACGGGCGGGGCTGGAGCAGCACCAGGTCGTTGAGCGCGCCGGCCAGCCGCAGCAGCGGCGGGGCGGGGAACGACAGCTGGGGCAGCCCCGGGTGCAGTGCCGAGCACGCGGCGGCCGCGGCCTCCTCACCCGCGGCGTCCTCGAACGCCGGCCGCAGCACCGCCGCGCCCAGCGGCAGCGTGTCCAGGAGGGAGCGGGGGCCCCGCTCGGCCGGGTCGTACGCGGCGGGCTGCGCCGCCCCGGTCACCGTGCGCACGCGCAGGGGCCGGCCGGCGGCGTCGTCGGCGCCCTGCAGGAAGCGCAGCGCCGCCGCGGCGTAGGGGTGCTCGGGGTGGAACCGGTCGCCGCGCCAGTGCACGGCGGCCTCGCCGTCGCCCCGCAGCCGCACCCACGAGGCCAGGTGGCCGGGCCCGCCCCACGGCCCGGTGTCCGGCCGCGGTGCCGGCGGCAGCCACAGCACCCGGGTGATCCCCAGGAGGGCGGCGAACTCGGCGGCCACCTGGCCGGGGGTCCACGCGCCGTTGATCCGTCCGTCCAGCACGGGGTCCGCGGCCACCACGGCCGTCCCCTCGCCGTCGGTCACCCAGGCCCCGCGCGGGGCGCACAGCAGGGGGGTGAGCAGCGGCAGTCCCGCCGCCTCCGCCACGGCCGTCGCGGCCGCGCCGTCGAGGGGCCCGGTCCCGGTCAGGCCCGCGGCGCTGCGCCAGGCGACGGCGGCCAGGCCCTCGGGGCGGCGGATGAAGCTCGGCCCGGTGCGGCCCAGCAGCGGTGAGCCCACGGGCGCGCGCAGCAGGTCCACCTCCGGGGGCACCAGCCGCGCCGCCCCGGCGTCGCGCGGGTGGGCGAGCACGGTGACCGGCAGGACGGCGGCGAGCGTCTCGGCCAGGCCCACGACGGCGTCCCGCGTCTCCTCCAGCAGCGTCGGCACCGGGTGGCGGTGGGGCAGGACGAGCCAGGCCCGCTCGGGCGGGTCCTCGGGTCCGGGCACGGGCACGACGACGTCCCGGCGCTCCCGCGCGTCGGTGGGGGCGGGGTCGGCGGCGGCCATGGCGGACGGGCTCCTGGGAAGACGGCGGCGACGCGCGGGCGCGCGGCGAGGGGATGTCCATCGAGCATAGGCGTCTGACAGGAAGCCGCGGCGGTTTGACCTGTGACCCGGAACACGTGCAGAGTGCGGCCATGACCGCGATGTTCTCCGCCCAGGACCATGACGATCTCGACCGGGTCCTCGGCGCGACCGGCGGGATCCCCGACCCCGCCGACCTGCACGCCCTCGCCGACGATGCCGTCGCGCAGGTGCGGCGCTGGCTCGCCGAGTCCCGGGACCACGAGGCCGACTTCGCGGCCCGCCAGCTGGCGGGCGCCCTGAAGGAGCCGGGCGGCCTCGACTTCATCGTGCGCTTCGTGGACCACGTGGTCCGCCCCGAGGACCCCGCGATCGCCGCCCGGGCGCTGCGGGAGCTCGCCGGCCGCGCCCCCGGCTTCCTGCCCCCGGCCCTGCGCGCCGTCCTCGGCGTCGGCGGCCGCGCCGCCCCGCTCGTGCCGCGCATCGCCGTCCCCACGGCCCGCGGCGTGCTGCGGCACATGGTCTCCCACCTGATCGTCGACGCGCGGGACCGACAGCTCGGCAAGGCCATCGCGGCCCTGCGCGACGAGGGCACCCGGCTGAACATCAACCTGCTGGGCGAGGCGATCCTCGGCCAGGGCGAGGCGGATCGCCGGCTCGAGGGCATCGCCGCGCTGATCCGCCGCGACGACGTCGACTACGTGTCCGTGAAGGTCTCCGCCGCCACCGCCCCGCACGCGCCCTACGCGTTCGACGAGGCCGTCGCGGACATCACCGAGCGGCTCACCCCGCTGTTCGAGCTCGCCCGGGATCGGGACACCTTCATCAACCTGGATATGGAGGAGTACCGCGACCTCGACCTCACGCTCAACGTGTTCACCGCCCTGCTCGAGCAGCCGGGCCTGCGCGACTACGAGGCCGGCATCGTGCTGCAGGCCTACCTGCCGGACGCGCTCGCGGCCATGGTGCGCCTGCAGGAGTGGGCCGCGCGCCGCGTCGCCGCCGGCGGCGCCCCGGTCAAGGTGCGCGTGGTCAAGGGCGCCAACCTGCCCATGGAGCGGATGCAGGCCTCCCTGACGGGCTGGCCGCTGGCCACGGTGGGCTCGAAGCAGGAGGCGGACACCAACTACAAGCGCGTGCTCAACTACGCGCTCACCCCGGAGCATCTGGCCCACGTGCGCATCGGCGTGGCCGGGCACAACCTCTTCGACGTCGCCCTGGCCCACCGGCTGATCGAGCGCCGCGGGCTCGACCCGGCCGCGGTGGAGTTCGAGATGCTGCTCGGCATGGCCACCGGCCAGGCCGCCGCCGTCCGGGCCGACGTCGGCGCCCTGCTGCTCTACACGCCCGTGGTGCGGCCCGAGGAGTTCGACGTGGCGATCTCCTACCTCGTGCGCCGCCTCGAGGAGGGCGCCTCCCCGGAGAACTTCATGTCCGCCGTGTTCGACCTGGACGCGGACGCGGACCTGTTCGCCCGCGAGGAGGAGCGCTTCCGCGCCTCGCTGCGCCACCTGGACGCGGCCGTGCCCCGTCCGAACCGCCTCCAGGACCGGTCCCGCGGGGAGGACGGGCCGACCCCCGCCCCCGTGGACGGCTTCGCCAACACCCCGGACACGGACCCCGCGCTGCCCGGCAACCGGGAGTGGGCCCGCCGGATCCTCGCGGCCGTCCCGGGCTCGGACCTCGGGACGGACACCGTCCGCGCCCACCGCGCCACCACGGCCGACGACGCCCGCGCCGCCATCGCCGCCACCGCCCACCCCGGCGCCCGCTGGGGCGCGCTCACCGGCCACGAGCGCGCCGACGCGCTGGACGCCGTCGGACGGGCCCTGCACGCCGGCCGGGCCCGCCTGCTGGAGGTGGCCGCCGCCGAGACCGGCAAGACCCTGGACCAGGGCGACCCCGAGGTCTCCGAGGCCGTGGACTTCGCGCACTACTACGCGCGCCTGGCCCGCGGCCTGGACGCGGTGGAGGGCGCCCGCGCCGTGCCCGTCCGCCTGACCCTGGTGATCCCGCCGTGGAACTTCCCCGTGGCCATCCCGGTCGGGGGCGTCCTCGCCGCGCTCGGCGCCGGCTCGCCCGTGGTGTTCAAGCCGGCCCCGCAGTCCGAGCGGACGGGCGCGGTCGCGTGGGAGCTGATCGTGGCCGGGCTGCGGGACTCGGGCCTGTTCGACGACGGCGGCCCGCTCGCCGGGCACGACCCCGCGGACCTCGTGCGCCTGGTGACGCTGGCGGACGAGGACGAGGCGGAGGTCGGCGCGGCGCTCGTGACCGACCCGGCCGTCGAGCGGCTCATCCTCACCGGCAGCTGGGACACCGCACGGCTGTTCAAGGGGATGCGCCCCGACCTGCACCTGCTCGCCGAGACCTCCGGCAAGAACGCCGTGATCGTGACCCCGTCCGCGGATCTGGACCTGGCCACGAAGGACGTGGTCCAGTCCGCGTTCGGTCACGCCGGCCAGAAGTGCTCGGCGTCCTCCCTCGTGGTGCTCGTCGGCTCCGTGGGCACCTCCGAGCGCTTCCACCGGCAGCTGCTGGACGCGGCCTCGTCCCTGCACGTGGCGCACCCCGTGGACCCGCGCGCCGAGATGGGCCCCGTGATCGAGGCCCCCGGCGAGAAGCTGCGTCGCGGGCTCACCGAGCTCGGCCCGGGAGAGCGGTGGGCCCTGCGTCCGCGGCAGCTGGACCAGACGGGTCGCCTGTGGAGCCCGGGCATCCGCTCCGGCGTCCGCCCCGGCGCCGACGCCCACCTCACCGAGTACTTCGGCCCCGTGCTGGCCGTGATGACGGCCGAGACGCTCGAGGAGGCGATCGGGATCGTGAACGCCGTGGACTACGGCCTCACCTCCGGGCTGCACTCGCTGGACCGGGAGGAGATCGACGTGTGGCTGCGCGGCGTGCGCGCCGGCAACCTCTACGTGAACCGCGGCATCACCGGGGCCATCGTGCGCCGCCAGCCCTTCGGCGGCTGGAAGCGTTCCGTCGTCGGCCCCACCACGAAGGCCGGCGGGCCGCACTACCTGCACGGCCTCGTGGACTGGGAGGACGCGCCCACGTGGGCCGGGGGAGAGGGGCGGCCCGGGGCCGAGGCCGACGGTGCGGGCGCGTCTTGGCTCGAGACCGCCCGCGCCCTCGACACCCACGCGTGGACCACCGTGTTCGGGGTGGCCACGGACGTCTCCGCGCTCGAGGCCGAGCGGAACGTGCTGCGTCACGTCCCCACCCCGGTCCTCGTGCGGCGGCACTCGGGGCCCGCCGACCACCTGCTGCGCATCGTCTCCGCCGGCCTGCGCGCCGGGGCGCCCATGACCGTGAGCCTGCGCCCGACCCCCACCGCGGAGGGGCCCGATGTGGACGGACTCTCGGCCGAGGCCGTGCGCGGCCGGGTGGAGGAGCTGGTCCGGTCCGCCCGCACGGAGGGTGCCGGCACGGCCGCGCCGGTGGACGTCGTCGTCGAGGATGACGCCGCGTTCCACGACCGCGCCCGGCGGCTGGCCCTCATCCCGCCCGCAGCGGAGGGCGGCGGCGACGCACGGATCCGGCTCGTCGCCGACTGGACCGGCGACCGGGAGGCGGCCGAGGCGGCGCGGAGCGCGCTGCACGCGGCGCTCGGCGACACCCCCGACGTGGCGGTCTACGCTGGCCCCGTGGTGAGCGCCGGCGAGGTGGAGCTGCTGCCGTTCCTGCACGAACAGGCCGTGTCCGTGACCGCCCACCGGTTCGGCACGCCGGACCATCTGACCGAGGGGGTCCTGTGACCCCGAGGAGGAACCTCCGATGCATCTGATCCCCCGCACGATCTGGGTCGTCGCCCGCGCCCGCCGCCGCCCGCGCGCCGGACTCTGGGAGCCGACGACGCTGCCGATGCGCGCCCTGCCCACGGACGTGGACATGGCCCTGCACGTCAACAACGGCCAGTACTTCGGGCTGTTCGACCTCGGCCGCTTCGACGCGATGGTCCGCACCGGCCTGTGGGACGAGATCCGGCGTCGTCACTGGACGCCCGTGGTGCAGGCCGAGCAGATCGCGTTCCGCCGCTCGGTGACCCTGGGGCAGCGGTTCGACGTGGAGACGCGGATGATCGGCCTGGATGAGCGCGCGGTGTGGTTCGAGCAGCGCGTGGTGGTCGACGGCGACGTCGCGGTGCGCGCGTACATCTGCACGCGCCTGCGCAAGAAGGACGGCCGCCCCGTGGAGAACGACGAGGTCCGGGCGATCGCGGCGGCGGCCGGCCACGACCTCGCGGGGGAGCCGACGCCGCCGGAGTGGCTGCACGAGTGGCGGCGCAGCGTGGCCCTGCCGTCGGCCCGGACGCCCCTGCCCCACACGTGGGACCTCGACACAGTGCGGCAAGGATGAACGTTCGAGTGATATAGGGCACGATGGTCGGGTGAACAACAGACTCCTGATCGTCGCGACCCTCTCGCTGGCCGCGCTCGTCGTCGTGCTGGTGGCCGCCATCGGCGGCGGCGCGTGGTGGGTGCTGGCGGTGCTCCTGGTGGCGCTGCTCGTGCTCGCCGTGTGGGACATGACCCAGAAGCGGCACGCGATCCTCCGCAACTACCCCGTGCTCGGCCACATGCGGTATCTGCTGGAGTCGATCCGCCCCGAGATCCAGCAGTACTTCATCGAGCGCA
This sequence comes from Micrococcus sp. Mcc89, assembly GCF_024519795.1. Taxonomy (NCBI): domain Bacteria; kingdom Bacillati; phylum Actinomycetota; class Actinomycetes; order Micrococcales; family Micrococcaceae; genus Micrococcus; species Micrococcus sp. Mcc89. The sequence continues at coordinate 22,637 of NZ_JALJRI010000009.1, forward strand.
ACTTCGACGGCAAGCCGTTCGACCGGGACACCCGCTCGATCGTCTACGCCCGTGCGAAGGGACTGGACAGCCACAAGGCGTTCGGCACCGAGCGGGACACCTCGGAGATCGGCTACGAGTTCCTGTTGCACTCCACCGCCCCGGTCAACCCGCCGGAGGAGCCCCCCACGGTGCGGATCGGCGGCCCGGACTGCCGCCGACCCGTGGACATCTCGCTGATGAACATCTCGTCCATGTCCTTCGGCTCCCTCTCCGCCAACGCCGTGATCGCCATGAACAAGGGCGCCGGCCTGGGCGGGTTCATCCACGAGACCGGCGAGGGCGGCCTCACCAAGTACCACCGCGGCAACGGCGCGGACCTGTTCTGGGAGATCGGCTCCGGCTATTTCGGCTGCCGCAACGAGGACGGCACCTTCAGCCCGGAGAAGTTCGCCGAGAAGGCGCTGCTGCCCGAGGTCAAGGGCATCACCATCAAGATCTCCCAGGGCGCGAAGCCCGGCCTGGGCGGCATGCTGCCCAAGGAGAAGATCTCCCCCGAGATCGCCGAGGCCCGTGAGATCCCGATGGACAAGGACTGCCTGTCCCCGGCGTCCCACTCCGCGTTCCGCACCCCGCGCGAGATGGTCAGGTTCATCGAGCAGCTCCGTGAGCTCTCGGACGGCAAGCCGATCGGCATCAAGTTCTGCGTGGGCTCCCGCGTGGACGTGCTGGCCATGACCAAGGCCATCTGGGAGGAGCGGATCGCCCCCGACTTCATCATCGTGGACGGCTCCGAGGGCGGCACCGGCGCCGCCCCGCTCGAGTACTCGGACCGCGTGGGCACCCCGCTGACCGAGGGCCTCATGCTCGTGCACAACGCGCTCGTGGGCACCGGCCTGCGCCACATGATCAAGCTCGGCGCGGCCGGCAAGGTCGCCACCGGTTCGGACATCGTCAAGCGTCTGATCCAGGGCGCGGACTTCACCATGTCCGCCCGCGCGATGATGATGGCCACCGGGTGCATCCAGGCGCAGAAGTGCCACACGAACGAGTGCCCCGTGGGGGTGGCCACGCAGGACCCGCGTCTGATGCGCGCCCTCGACGTGGAGGACAAGGGCAACCGCGTCTTCAACTACCACCGCCTGACCGTGCGCGAGGCCGTGCAGATCATGGCGTCCATGGGCCTGACGCATCCGTCCCAGCTGAACACCCGCATGCTGCGCCGCCGCGTGGACCACCTGAGCACCCGCTCGTACGCGTCCATCTACCACTGGCTGCGCACGGACGAGCTGCTCAACGACCCGCCCGCCGGCTGGGCCATGGACTGGGAGGAGGCGGACGCGGACCACTTCGGCGAGCACGCCCGCGTGGACTACCTCACCGAGCGCGACCCCGAGTGGCGCTCCGAGCTGCTGATCCCGGGCCGCAAGGCGGCCGGCGCCCCCGTGCAGGGCTCCCCCATCTCCGGGACGGGCTCCACGCTCGTCGACGCCCGGCAGACCGAGTCCGTGCCGCTGACGACGTCGCCGATGCCGCGCGTCAGCTCGTTGGGTGAGGGTGAGTCGCTGTCCCCGCACGGCGGCCGTCGTCGGGCCCCGCAGGATCCGGCACCCGCCGCCACCGCCGGCGAGACGCCCACCGACGAGAACGAGGGCCTGCCGGCGGAGGCCGGCGAGCGGCCCGAGCGCCAGGACGGCGAGGAGGTCACCCAGCGGGGGACCACCGGCCGCGTCGAGGGCGAGCACCGCGGCGAGGGCCGCGTCGGCTGACCCACCCCCGCAGTCACCCCCGCTTTCGAGGCGGGAAATCCACCTCACACGACGCCCCCGGGCGCCCATGAGATAGATTTCCCGCCTCGTCGCGTGAGGGGTCGTAGCCTGGGGCCGTGACCCTGCCCGCCCCCGCCGCTCGCCGCCCCTCCGCGGCCCTGCTGTGGGTGCTGCTGGCGGCGATGGGCGCCGGGCCCCTGTTCAACTACGGCGTCTCCGCCTCCTCCACGGTCGTGATGGAGCGGCTCGACGTCACCTCGGGCCAGCTCGGCACCGTGATGACGGTCGTGTTCGCGGCGGCCGCCGTCACCTCCCTCGGCCTCGGCCGGGTCGCCGACCGCCTGTCCGCCCGCGCGCAGCTGAGCATCATCTTCGGCGGCACCGCCGCGGCGCTCGTGCTCGGCGCCGTCGCCCCGTCCCTGCCCGTGCTGTACGCGGCGGCCGCCGTCGCGGGCGTCACGCAGGCCATCTCCAACCCCACCACGAACCGGATCATCCGCACCGTGGTGCCGCCGGAGAGGCGCATCGGGTGGGTCGGGGTGAAGCAGTCCGGGGTGCAGGCGGCCCAGCTGGTCGGCGGCCTGTTCTTCCCGGCCGCGTCCCTCGCCCTGGGCTGGACGGGCGCCGCGCTGGGGGCCGCGGTGCTCATCGGGGCGCTCTGGGTGCTCGCCCTGGTCGCCGCCCCGCCGCTGCCCGGGGCGCCGCCGTCGGCCACCGGCCCCGCCGGCGGACGACGACGGCGGGAGACCTCGCCCCTGCCGGCCACGGTCTGGTTCTTCGCGGCGATCGCGTTCCTCACCGGCCTGGGCATGCAGGCCACGAACACGTACCTGCCGCTGTTCGCCGTCGAGACGCTGGGAATGACGCTCGTGGCCGGCGGCGCCGCGGCGGCCGTGTCCGGGGTGGTGGGGGTGCTCTCCCGGATCGGGTGGAGCCGGCGGATGAGCTCCGGAGACCGGCCCACCACCCTGCTGGCCGTGATCTGCCTGGGTGCGGTGGCCGGCGTCGCGGTGTTCCTCGCCGCGGACCTGCTGGACCTGCCGGCCCTGCTGTGGGTGGGCGCCGCGGTGCACGGCCTGACGGTGCTGGGCGCCAACGTGGTGGTCAACGCGGGCCTGCTGAGCGAGGTGCCGGCCGAGCGGCTCGGCCGTGCGACCGGGGCGAACTCGATGGGCATGTACGCCGGCTTCGCCCTGGGCCCACTGCTGATGGGCGTGCTGCGCGACGTCACGGGCGACTACCTGTTGTGGGTCATGAGGTTCTTGGCACGAGGGCCGGGCTGAGATGAGACGAGCG
>NZ_JALJRI010000113.1:0-367 GCF_024519795.1 Micrococcus sp. Mcc89
GACCCGCCGGGGTGTACACGGCGGACATCCTGACCAAGGAGGAACGGGACTTCCGTGTCAGCATCGACCTGTTCGACCGGTACCCGGCCCCGTTCGGTCTGATCCGCTACGGGGTGGCTCCGGACCATCCGCGCATCAAGGGCATCGTGACCGCGCTGCACAAGGTCATGGACCGCGGGGACATCCGTTTCCTGGGGAACGTGGACTACGGCACGGACCTGAGCCTGGCGGATCTGCGTCGGCATTACGATGCGATCGTGTTCTCCACCGGGGCTGTGCGGGACGCGGTCCTGGACGTGCCGGGGGTGGAGTTGGCCGGCTCGTTCGGTGGCGCGGATTTCGCGTCCTGGTATGACGGGCACCCGGA
>NZ_JALJRI010000114.1:0-257 GCF_024519795.1 Micrococcus sp. Mcc89
GGAAACCGACGACTCACAGAACGTCCGGACCGAATGAAGGGGGCGGCTCACACCCACATAGGAGCGGCACGAAACCCGGGACGCTTCAAGGAGACCGTGAACGGGCTCTACAAGGCCGAGCTCATCCACGCCAAGCGGGTGTGGGAGTCGACCGAGGCGGTCGAGCTGGCCACCATGGGGTGGGTGCACTGGTGGAACACCACCCGCATCCACGAGGCCCTTGGCTATCGCACTCCCGCAGAGGTTGAGGCGGCTTA
>NZ_JALJRI010000115.1:0-22706 GCF_024519795.1 Micrococcus sp. Mcc89
GGATCAACCCCTACCTGTGACCACCCCGCTTACACAGACAAGTTGACACGCCCGCGAACGGCGAGCTCAGGCTTGGTGTCCCGCGCTCGGTTCGCGACCATGATCCTCCGCGCTGCACAGCTGGAGGCCCAAGATCTTCCGTTGTTGCCTTTGTCTTCAGATCCCACTGAACTGCGTGTCGTAGCGCGTGGCCATGCGCATGATCATCGAGTCGTAGTGAAAAGCGTCCCCCGGCTGCGGTGCGGGTCGGGAATGAACGACTTTCACAGGACTGTCATCGTTCCGAAGGTCGAGGACAGTTACGCCAATTGCATCAAAACCGATACCGATGGAACTGGAACGAGTCCGAAGAGTATTAAGGGTGTCCAACACCCGTTGACAATCACCGGGCTGCTTGTGAGAAGTGACAACGGGTTCCTGCCCGAGATGAATGCGCTCAACGTTTGCAGGGTTAGAACTTACAAACACGTCTGCGACATTAACCTGTGCGTATCCAATCGCCAAGGCTGTCTGGCTCTCACCGTGTACAGAGATGTGGGAACTGGTCAATTCATCATGAAGACGCGGAAGTGACTTGACGTGAGCAGTCATCGTGGCCTTAGCTTCTAGAGCCACCAGAACCGACCCGACAGGCGCCACAGGAATATCTGGTAGCGACGTCAGCTCGCCCATCTCTTCTCCGGAGAGGTTCATGTTGTAGCGCTGCGCGAGAGAGACCAGGGACTCGCCGCGGGCCGATGTCGCCGCTCCTCCTGGTCGGGCGATGACCAAGTCAAGCACCTTGCTCTTCTTCGTTTCGAAATCACTCAACTTCAGATTGACACCAAGGACAATCTTGCCGTCGCGGGCATGTTGCCGCATCACACTCGACGAGCGAAGCAAGTCGAAGGCGACGCCCCAACTGGCCATTTTTCCATGACGATCTGATCGAGAATGATATTGCCAGCGAATTCCATATTTGGTGGGGTCTGCCGGTTCGCTCATGGTTCGAGCCAGAATATCGGGGCCAAACACGTTCATGCCTCCAACTTGGTAATCAGCTGATCTTCAGTCAATGCCCTGTCCGCCTCAGCCACAGCCTCGCGGAATCCCGGATATCGGCCCAAGTTCCCCTGGAGAAGGCGCGAACGGAAACCCGACACCGCACGCCGGCTCAACGCCGGGGCTGACGACACGTCAACATGCTCCAGCAAGTGCTCATACGGTTCCAGAGTGGGAAATTCGCTGGCCTCCACTCGCCATCGCTTCCCGCCCATACCAGCAGCAGCGTTCGGCCACTGCCTGGATGAGCCCCAATCGACGGAGGGGCACACCACTTCGCCTGGCGCGAAGACTCGCCGAGCCACCCACTCTGCAACACGCACCGAGACTGCATTGCCAAGGAGTTTGCTCCGGGTTCCGCGCGTCCGCGCAGCGCTCAAGCCGAAGTCGAGATCAGTCCACCCGCGGGGGAACCCCTGCAATGATTCCATTTCTGCTTCCCTCGGCACCACCAAGGCGCGAGTGGCGTCCTCCGCGCCACGGACCCAAATGGCAGGAGGTGAAGCGATGCCGATCGTGGAGCCACCCTTGAGCGTCGGAATCGCGTCGGGTGCCCACCCCAATCCACCCTTACCCTCCGTCCAGTAGAATCCAAAGGCGTCGGAGGAATAATGATCATCAGGGCGTGACGCCGCCTCGTCCGCAAAAAGGACCTCCGACGGGTTGAGGTTCACCGAGGCAACAACGATTACACGACGGCGCCTCTGCGGCAGTCCCGTAAAACGAGTGTCGACGACCCGGTAAGCCCAAGAGTATCCAAGGGTCTCCATCTCCTGGACCAGGAACTCCATCGCAGCACCCTTGTCGAGGGCCAGCATGTTGGGGACGTTCTCAATGAGCAGTGTGGGAAGTCGTCGTCCAGCAGAGATGCGACGCCGAAGCAGCTCGAACAAATGCGTCACCAACCCGGACTGCTCCCCGCGAATGCCCGCAGTTCGACCTGCCTGTGAGAGATCCTGACAGGGGAACCCAGCGGAAAGTATGTCAGTTGCCTCCGGCAGGGATGCCAGCTCTCGAACGTCTGGGTGCAGCTCAGCACCGGGAAACCGATTCTTCAGAACGATTTGAGCAGGGGCCCAAGACTCACACAGAAGATCTGTCTCGACCTTTGATCCCAACGCATTGTGGAAGCCCTGCTCAATGCCACCGATACCTGCGAATAGACCCGTCAAGTGGACCATACGACGCCTACCTCTCTGCATGGCCTGGTGGGCCATGACCTACGACTCTACCCGTGTCCAGCTCGGCCCCACATGGAGCCGCGGGACGGTGAGATGCTGTCTGAGGCCATCGTCTCGCGCACCCCGGACACGTTAGGCGAAACTGCCCACGAGCGGTCCACCGCACTCAAGGTTCTCCTCATTCGGTGCGGACCGCACGCCTAATGACAAGCTCAGGGTTCTTGTCCACCGTCGTGAAGATCGGGGCGGGGCTCCACTCGCCCTTGGGATACGTCCAACCAGTCAGATCAGGCCCCTCACCGCAGCAGGTCCTTCACGATCTTCCCCGTCCCGTTCTTCGGCAACGAGTCCATGAGCGTCACCGGCTGCGGCCCCTTGTACGAGAGTAGGCGCTCGCGCACGAACGCGGAGAACTCGGCCTCGGCGACGTCGGGGTGCACATAGAGCGCATCCTCGACCTCGCGCGGGTACACGTTGTAGCCGTTGCGGATGTTGATGTCCTTCAGCCGGCCCACGATCCGGTAGTAGCCCTCCTCGTCCCGCCGGGCGAGGTCGCCGGTGCGGAGCCAGCCGTCGTCGTCGAACGCGGCGGCCCCGGCCTCCGGCAGGCCCAGGTACCCGGACATGACCACGGGCCGGTGGATGCGCAGCTCGCCGGGGGTCTCGGTGTCCCTCTCCGGCACCTCCACGCCCTCCGGGGTGACGATGCGGAACTCCACACCCTCCAGCGGCCGCCCCACGGTGCCGGGGCGGCTGGGGCCGTCCATGGGGTTGAAGCACACGGGCCCGCAGGACTCGGACAGGCCGTAGGCCTCGCGCACCGGCACGCCGAAGGCCGCCTCGGCCTCGGCCTCCCGCAGCGTCTCCACGGCCAGTGGCGCGCCGCCAGAAAGCACGTAGCGCAGCGCGCCGATCAACTCACCCGAACTCCGCCCACACCCGCCTCTCCACCCCATCCACGGTCATCACGCCGCCGTGCGGCAGCACCCACTGCGGCCGGGTGTGGCCGAACGGGACGCCCACGCACACCACCGCGTCCGGGTTGTAGCGCCCGACCTCCTCCACCACCACATCGGCCTGCTCCGCGCTCCGCCGCGCCCGCTCCTCCGCACCGCGCGGCGCCTCGAAGGAGCTCGTCGGCGGGCGGGCCGCCAGCACGGCGTCCACGGCGCCGAGCACGCCGCGCTCCCCCAGGATCCGCAGCAGCCGCCGCACCTCGCCGGCGCTCGGCAGCTCCTCGCTGGTCTCGATGAGCAGCACACCGCCCTCGAGCACCGCCATGTCCGCAGGCCCGCGGCCGGCCGCCATCACCCACGGCAGCACCTCGAGGCAGCCGCCCCACGTCCGGCCGGTCACCGCGCGCTGCGGCCCGGCCCAGCGCCACGGTGAGGCGCCCGCACCGGGCGCGCCGCCGACGCCGCGCGCGCCGTCGTCGTGCAGGCCCGGCACCGGCTCGCGCGTCCCGAACTCGGTGAGCGCCCGCGGGTCCAGCCAGTCGACGCCGTGGTCCTCCGACTCCCCCGGCTCCGTGATCTCCAGCCGCCCTCCCGTCAGCAGGGCGGCTCGCAGGGACGCGGCGTGCACCTCATCCACAGCCGGTCCTGGCCCCAGGTGCACCTGGGTGGACCCGCCGTAGAAGCTCGCCACGCCGTTCGCCCACAACCACTGGTGCAGGTTGGTGTTGTCGCTGTAGCCGAGGAACGGCTTGGGGTCCGCGCTCACGGCGTCCGCGTCCAGGTGACCGATGACGGTGATCTGGTCCTCCCCGCCCACCGTGGCGATCACCGCACGGATCTGGGGGTCCGCGAACGCCGCGTTCAGGTCCCGCGCCCGGTCCTCGGGACTCGCCCCGAGCTGCCGGGTGGTGGGGTACTCGACCGGCACCAGTCCGGTCACCTCGGCCAGGCGGCGCATCGCCTGCTCGTGCACCGCGGGCGCGAAGCCGGGAGCCGCGAACGACGGCGAGACGACGGCGATCCTGTCGCCCGGCTGGGCCTTGGGCGGGTGGACGAGCGGCTGAGTCATACCGGGAGCGTAGCGAGAGGCCACCTGTCCGTCGTTCCTCTCACTCAGACCAGACGACCTGCGCCCAGACCGCCCGGCGCCCCTCACCCCTGACGCAGCTCGCGGCGCAGGATCTTGCCCGTGGCGTTCTTCGGCAGCCCGTCCAGGATGGTCACCTCCCGCGGCTGCTTGTAGCGGGCCAGCCGCTCGGCCGCGAACGCCTGGAGCTCCTCCCCCGTGACGGCGCTGCCCGGGGCCAGCGAGACGAAGGCGGCGATCTCCTCGCCCAGCCGCTCGTCCGGCACACCCACCACGGCGGCCTCGACCACGTCCGGGTGCTCGTAGAGGACCTCCTCCACCTCGCGGGGGTACACGTTCATGCCGCCGCGGATGATCACGTCCTTGAGCCGGTCCACGATCATCACGTACCCGGCCTCGTCCCGGCGGGCGATGTCGCCGGTGCGGAACCAGCCGTCCTCGTCGAACGCCGCCTCCGTGTCCTCCGGGCGGCCCCAGTAGCCGGCCATGATGCCCTCGCCCCGGATGCGCAGCTCACCGGAGGTCTCGAGGTCCTCCTCGGGCACCTCGGTGCCGTCCATCGCGACGATCCGGAACTCGAAGCCGTCCACCGGCCGGCCCACGGTGCCCGGGCGGGTCGGCGCGTCCACGGGGTTGAAGAAGCACGCACCCGCGTTCTCGGACAGCCCGTAGCCCTCCAACACGGGCACGCCGAACAGCGTCTCCGCCGCGCGCAGCGTCTCCACCGGCAGGCTCGCACCGCCGGAGAGGGGCATGCGCAGCCGCGAGAAGTCCGCCGGCTCGGTCCCGGCCTCACGGCGGGCCCGGGCCACGGAGAGGAACGCCCCGTGCATGGTGGGCACGCCGGGCAGGAACGTGATGCCGTGGTCCTGCAGCTGGTCGTAGGCGGCCTCCGGCACGAACCGCGGCATCAGGGACAGGGTGGACCCGGCGAACACCGCGCCGTTGAGCACCACCGAGAGCCCGAACACGTGGAACATCGGCAGCGCCGCGAACACGACGTCGTCCGGGCCGAGCCGGCCCAGACCGGTCGCCGTCGCCATGGCGTTGGAACGCAGGTTCGTGTGCGTCAGTCGGGCACCCTTGGGCCGCCCCGTGGTGCCCGAGGTGTAGAGCAGGACGGCGTCGTCGTCGGGGTCCCGCGGGGTGATCTCCGTGACCGGGGTGATGCCCTCGGCGTCGCACTCCCGCCCGACCGCTTCGAGATCCAGGGTGACCACCTCGACGTCGACGTTCCCGGCCACCCCGTCCACGGCCGGCAGCCCGGGCATGGCCCAGAGCATGCGCGCCCCGGAGTCCTCGAGGAAGTACTCCAGCTCACGGGCGGTGAACAGCGGGTTGAGCGGCACCATCACCGCGCCCAGACGCATGAGCGCCTCGTAGACCGCCACGAAGGCCGGGATGTTGGGCAGCATCATGGCCACCCGGTCCCCCGGGCCCACCCCGCGGTGGCGCAGCCAGCCGGCCGTCGCGGCCGTGACCTGATCCAGTTCGCGGTAGGTCATGCTGGCCTCGCCGATCCGCAGGGCAACGGCATCCGGCTGCCGGGCCACGGTGGCCGAGAGCAGCTCGGCCACATGACCCCGGCGCTCGGTGGGCCGGCCGACGGTGGTCGCGGAGGTGTCGGGGGTCTCGGAGTTCGTCACGGTGGCTCCTGATCTGGTCGGGGCGGTCATCGGAGGGGGGTCAGAGGAAGGCGGAGTGACCGGTGAGGCCGCGGCCCACGATCAGCGAGTTCACCTCGTAGGTGCCCTCGTACGTGAAGATCGCCTCGACGTCGCAGAAGAACCGGCCGAGCCCGACGTCGGCGAGGATGCCGTTGCCGCCCATCATCTGCCGGCCCAGCGCGGCCGACTCGCGGCACATCTGGGAGGTCTTCAGCTTCACCAGGGAGGCCTGCGTCATGGACACCTCGCCGGCGGCCTCCAGCTGCACCGCCCGGTGCGCCATGCCCAGGGTGGCCGCCAGGTTGGCCGCGATCTGCACGAGCAGGGACTGCACCAGCTGATGCCCGGCGATCGGGCGACCGAACTGGGCGCGCTCCAGCGCGTAGCGGCGGGCGGCGTCGAGGATGCCCTGTTGCGCGCCCACGGCCTGCCAGCCCAGGCCGTTGCGGGAGCCCAGCAGGATCACGTTGGTGTCCGCGAAGGTGTTGGCCTTCTCCAGCTTGTTCTCCGCCGGGACGCGCACGTCCGTGAAGGTGATGTCCGCGTTCTGGACGATCTTCACCGCGGTCTTGTGCTCGATCTTGGTGGCCTCGTAGCCGGAGGTGTCGGTCTCCACGATGAAGCCCTTGACCTGGTCGTCCTCCTCGTCCCGGGCCCACACGATCGCGATGCGGGACATGGTGCCGTTGCCGATCCACCGCTTGGCCCCGTTGATCACCCACTCGTCCCCCTCTCGGCGGGCCGTGGTGGCCATGCCGCCGGCGACGTCGGAGCCGTGCTCCGGCTCGGTCAGCGCGAAGCAGCCGGTGTACTCCATCGCGTACAGGCCCGGAAGCCACTTCTGCTTCTGCTCCTCCGAGCCCAGGGCCTCCAGGGTGGCCCCGACGAGGTCGTTGTGCAGGGCGAAGTACACGCTGAGGGAGATGTCCGCGCGGGCCAGCTCGGCCATCAGGTACCCGCGGAACAGCGGGTCCTCGGTCATGCCGCTGATGTGGTCGTAGCCCAGCTCCCCGACGCGGCAGGCGATCTCGTGCGGGAACTCGTCCCGGCTCCAGGCCTCCGCCACGTGCGGGGTGACGATCTCGGCCAGGGCGGCGCGGATCTCCGTGAGCTTCTCCTGCTGCTCGGGCGTCAGGAGGCGGTGGTACTCGAGGACGTCGACGTCGATCAGCGAGCGGGTGCGGGAATCCGTGGTGGTCATGAGGGGCTCCTGGAGGTCGTTCGAGGGGGGTGCTGAGTCGTGGGGGTCAGGCGGTGGGGCTGGCCAGGGCGGTGAGCGGGATGCCCCGCTTCTCCCCCCATGCCTGCCAGTGGGCGGCGTCGTGCCGGGAGAGGGCCTCGGTGAGCTGCGCGCGGACGTCCCCGTCCGCGTCCAGCCCGAGGCCCTCGACGAGCGCGGCCGCGAAGTGCGGCTCGAGCGCGCCGACGGCCACATGGCCCTCGGCCGCCGGATACACCCCGTAGTGGGGCAGGGCCCCGCCCAGGGGGCTGCGCGGGTCCGTCATGCGGTGCCGGTTGGGCAGGGCCAGGGCGTGCGCGGCCTCGGCGAGCGCCACCGTGGCGTGCCCGCCGTCCCCGTCCGCGCCGCGGGCCCACAGCAGGGCCAGCGCGGTGGAGACGGCCCGCTCGGCACCGTGCAGATCCGCCGCGAGGATCCGCGGCGGAGCCCCCGGCGCCAGCAGGCCCGCCGCGGCCTGGTAGTTGATGTCGTGGCCCGGCACGTCCGTGCGGTCCCCGGCGTATCCGGTGATGTCCACCTGGCAGATCCGCCGGTGGCGGGCGCGGACGGCGTCGGCGTCCAGGCCCAACCGGCGCAGCGCCCCGGAGCGGTGGGAGGTGAGGAACACGTCCGCCTCGGCCAGGATCTGCTCCATCTCGGCGACCCCGGCCTGGGACTTCATGTCCACCGTGCGCACCGACTGCCCGCGGTGCAGCTCCTCGTAGAGGGCCGGCACCAGGGTGGCCACGGGGTCCCCGCTGGGCGGGAGCACCGTGACGACGTCGGCGCCCAGCTCCTGCAGGCGCGCCGCGGCGGCGGGCCCGGGCAGGTTCAGCGCGATGGTCACCACGCGCACCCCGGCCAGCGGTGCGGCGCTCATCGGCCCGGCCCCTCGCCTCGCTCGGCCCGCTGCCGGAGGGTGTCGCCGGGACGGAACCGCTCGCCGTAGCGGTCGGCCAGCTCGTCGGCGCGGGCCACGAACGCGGCCGGCCCGCCCTCGCGGTGCGTCATGAACGTCACGGGCCCACCGGTGTGCGGCGGGAAGCCGATGCCGAACACGCCGCCGAGGTTCGCCGAGGGGGCGTCGGTGAGGACGCCGTCGTCGAAGCAGCGGGCCGTCTCGATGGCCATGCGGTACAGCAGGCGGTCCTGCAGGTCCTGCTCGGGCACGTCCGCCCCGGTGGCGAAGTGCTCGGCCAGGCCCGGCCACAGGTGCTTGGGGCCCTGTTCCGGGTACTCGTAGAAGCCGGCGCCCTGAGCGCGGCCCGGGCGGCCGAACTCGTCCACCATGCGCTCCACCACGCGCTCGCCCGGCCGCACCGGACGTTCACCGCCGGCCTCGGCGACGGCCTTCTCCTCCTCGCGGCGGATGTGCTGGATCAGGGTCAGGGAGACCTCGTCCATCATGGCCAGCGGGGAGGCCGGGAAGCCGGCGTGGCGGGCCGCCCGCTCGATCCGCTGCGCGTCGACGCCCTCCTCCACGAGGGCCGCGGCCTCGAGCACGAGCGTGCCGTAGACGCGGGAGGTGTAGAAGCCGCGCCCGTCGTTGACCAGGATGGGCAGCTTGCGGATCTGCTGCACCAGGTCGTAGGCGCGCTCCACCGTGCGCTGGGAGGTCTGCTCACCACGGATGATCTCCACGAGCCTCATCCGGTCCACCGGGGAGAAGAAGTGCAGGCCGATGAAGTCCTGGGAGCGCTCCCGCGGACCCTGCAGCAGGGTGATCGGCAGCGTGGAGGTGTTGCTGCACAGCAGGGTGTCCGGGCCGACCACCTTCTCCACCTCGGCGAACACCGAGTCCTTGAGCTCGAGGTCCTCGAACACGGCCTCGATCACCGCGTCCACGTGGGCGAGGTCCTGATAGTCCTCGGTGGGCTGCACGCGGGCCAGGACGGCGTCGGCGTCCTCACGGCTCATGCGCCCCTTCGCCACGCGCCCCTCGAGGAGGGCACCCACCCGCTCACGGCCGCGCTCGGCGGCCTCCAGGCTGACGTCCTTGAGCATCACGTCCACGCCGTTGAGCGCGAGCGCGTGGGCGATGCCCACGCCCATCATCCCGGCGCCCAGCACCGCCGCCGTGGTGATCGTGCTGCGCTCGCGGGAGGGACCGCCCAGGGCCGCGCCGGAGCGCAGCGCCTGCATGTCCGAGTGGAACGCCTGGATCATGGCGGAGGAGGTGTGGCCCGTCACGAGGGACACGAAGTACCGGGTCTCGATGCGCGAGGCGGTGTCGAAGTCCACCTGCGAGCCCTCCACCGCGGCGCTGAGGATCGCCTTCGGGGCGGGCAGGTCCGCGCCGTGGAGCTGCCGGCGCAGGGTGGCGGCGAACGCGGGCAGGCGGGAGGCGAAGGAGGCCTGGGCGGGGGTGCCGCCGGGGATCCTGAAGCCCTTGACGTCCCAGGGCTTCACGGCGGCGTCGGCGTCGGCGCGGTGCTCCAGGATCCAGCGCTTGGCGGCGGGCACCAGGTCCGCGGGGTCGGTCACGACCTCGTCGATGATCCCCTTCTCCATCGCGGCCCGGGCGTCGCGGGCGGTGCCCTGCAGCAGCCACTCCATCAGGGCGCGCTCCACGCCCACCATGCGCACCAGGCGGGTGATGCCGCCGCCTCCGGGCAGCAGGCCCAGGGTGACCTCCGGGAGGCCGACCTTCAGCCCCGGGTCGTCCACGGCGATGCGCCGGTGGCAGGCCAGGGCGATCTCCAGGCCGCCGCCGAGCGCCGTGCCGTTGATCGCGGCGACCACGGGGCGGCCGAGGGTCTCGAGGCGGCGCAGCTGGCCCTTGACCCGCTGCGTCAGCGCGAACACGGACTCCACGTCCTCGGGGCCGGCCTGGGCCAGGGAGTCCAGGTCGCCGCCGGCGAAGAAGGTCTTCTTCGCGCTGGTCAGGACGACGCCGGTCACCGTGTCCCGCTCCGCCTCCAGGCGGTCCACGACGGCGTCCATCGCGTCCTGGTACCGCTCGTTCATCGTGTTGACCCGCGCCTGCGGGTCGTCCATGGTCAGCGTGACGACGCCGTCGGCGTCCTGGTCCCAGGTGATCATGTGCTCACTCATGCCGGTGCTCTTCCTGCCGTGCTGGTCGGTCGGGTGGGTGGGGCGCTCAGACGCGCTCGACGATCGTGGCGACGCCCATGCCGGCGCCGATGCAGAGCGTGGCGATGCCGGTCCGCAGGTCGCGCCGCTCGAGTTCGTCCACGAGGGTGCCGAGGATCATGGCGCCGGTGGCCCCCAGGGGGTGGCCCATGGCGATCGCGCCGCCGTTGACGTTGGTCTGCTCCTCGGTCCAGCCCATCTCCTTCATCAGCAGCAGCGGCACGGCCGCGAACGCCTCGTTGATCTCCACGAGGTCGATGTCCGCGGCGGTCATGCCGGCCACCTCGAGGGCCTTGCGGCACGCCGGGGTGGGGCCGGTGAGCATGATGGTGGGCTCGGAGCCGACGACGGCGGCGGAGACGATCCGGGCCCGCGGGCTCATCCCGGCCCGCCGGCCGGCCTCCTCGGAGCCGATCAGCGTCAGCGCGGCGCCGTCGACGATGCCCGAGGAGTTGCCGGGGTGGTGCAGGTGCTCGATCCCCGCCAGCGAGCTGTACTTCTCCAGCGCCACGGCGTCGAAGCCCGCCTCCCGGCCCAGCGCCTCGAAGGAGGGCTTGAGCGTGGCCAGGGTCTCCACGGTCGAGTCGGGGCGGATGGTCTCGTCCCGGTCCAGCACGGTCATCCCGTTCATGTCCGTCACCGGGACCACGGAGCGGGCGAACCGGCCCTCCTGCCACGCCGCCGCGGCACGGCGGTGGCTCTGCGCGGCGAAGCGGTCCAGCTCTGCGCGGCTGAATCCCTCACGGGTGGCGATCAGGTCCGCGGAGACGCCCTGCGGGATGAAGTCGGTGGCCAGGGAGGTGGCCGGGTCCATGGCCCACGCGCCGCCGTCGGAGCCCATGGGCACGCGGGACATGGACTCCACGCCGCCGGCCACGAGCAGGGACTCCCAGCCGGAGCGGATGCGGGCGGCGGCCTGGTTGACTGCCTCGAGTCCGGAAGCGCAGAACCGGTTCAGCTGCACGCCGGCCACGGTCTGCGGCAGGCCCGCCTTGAGGGCGGCCACCCGGGGCAGGACCGCGCCCTGGTCGCCCACCGGGCTGACGCAGCCGAGGATCATGTCCTCGATGTCGGCGGGGTCGAGCCCCTCATGGCGGTCGCGCAGCGCGTGGGTCAGGCCGACGACGAGGTCGATCGGCTTGACCTCGTGGAGGGAGCCGGAGGGCTTGCCGGCACCGCGCGGTGTGCGGAGGGCGTCGTAGAGGAAGGCGTCCTGGGTCACGGGGTCTCCTGGGGTCGGGGTGGGTCTGGGGAGGTGGCGGGCCGGTCAGCGGCCGGAGGTGAGGGCGTCGGCGTAGTCGGCGCGCAGCTTGCGCTTGTTGACCTTCCCGACGCCGGTCCGGTCGATCTCCGTCACGAAGCGGACCTCGTCGGGCAGCTGCCAGGTGGCGAAGCGCTCGGCGAGTGCGGCGAGGACGGCGTCCTGGTCGACGTCGGAGTCCTCGTCCCGCACCACGAGGGCCAGGGGGCGCTCCTCCCACTGGGGGTGGGGGACGCCGATCACGGCGGCGTCGCGGACCCCGGGGACGGTCATGATGTGGTTCTCCAGGTCGATCGAGGAGATCCACTCGCCACCGGACTTGACCACGTCCTTCAGGCGGTCGGTGACCTTGAGGTAGCCCTCCGGGGAGAGGTAGCCCAGGTCCCCGGAGCGCCAGTAGCCCTCGTCGTCGAAGCCGGCCTCGGTGGCCTCGGCGTTGTCGGCGTAGGAGGTGGTCACCCAGGGCCCGCGCAGGCGGATCTCGCCCACGTTCTCCTCGCCGGGCGGCAGCAGCTCGCCCAGGGGGTCGGTGATCTTCACGTCCACCCCGACGACGACGAGGCCCTGGAACCGCTTGAGGTTCCACCGCTCATCCTCGGAGAGGGTGTCCATGAGGCTCGGCTTCATGCGGTTGAGGGAGACGATGGGCGAGGTCTCCGTGGCCCCGTAGGCGTGGATGACCTCCGCGCCGGTGAGCTCGTCGAAGCCGCGCATCATGGCCACGGGGGGCTCGGTCGCGCCGCACAGCAGGCGCACGCCGTCCATCCGTGGGGGCGTCTCGAGGGTGCGGAGGTGGTGGAGCATCGGCATGAGGATCGCGGGCGCGGCCGGGGCCACGGTGACGCCGTGGTCCACGAGGGTGGAGGTCAGCCACGGGGTGTCCGTGAGGTTGAACCGGCCCGGCAGCACCAGGCGCGCGCCCACGGCGACGGCGGCGAACGGCAGGCCCCAGCACTGCGCGTGGAACATGGGGGTCAGCAGCAGGGCGGTGTCCGCCATGGTCATGCCCAGGGTGGACACCACGGCGTGCGCGTGCAGCCAGGTGGCCCGGTGCGAGTAGAAGACGCCCTTGGGACGGCCGGTGGTGCCCGTGGTGTAGCAGGCGCCGGAGGCGGAGCGCTCACTCACGTTCGGCAGGTCCGCTGTCTCGAGCGGCTCCTGCCCGTCGAGGAGGGCCTCGTAGGAGAGGACGTCGCCGCGACCGGCCCAGTCGGCGGGGAGCTCGCCGTCGCCGGCCACGATCCAGCGGATGCCCCCGGGCAGGTGCGGTTCGAGCGCGGCGGCGAGCTCCAGGAGGGTCTCGTCCACGACGATCGTCCCCACCTGCGCGTGGGTGATCACGTAGGCCAGGTCCGTGGGCGCCAGGCGCAGGTTGAGCTGCACCATGGTCGCGCCCAGCAGCGGGACGGAGAAGTAGGACTCGAGGTGGCGGACGTCGTTCCACAGCAGCAGGCCGACCCGGTCCCCCGGCCCGACGCCCTCGGCATGCAGGGCCGCGGCC
The DNA here is from genome assembly GCF_024519795.1 of Micrococcus sp. Mcc89. Classification (NCBI taxonomy): domain Bacteria; kingdom Bacillati; phylum Actinomycetota; class Actinomycetes; order Micrococcales; family Micrococcaceae; genus Micrococcus; species Micrococcus sp. Mcc89. The sequence continues at coordinate 13,007 of NZ_JALJRI010000115.1, forward strand.
ATGCGGCGCACCCGCTCCCACACGGCCGCGTAGGTGGTGGTCTGCCACGGGGAGCCGCCGCCGCGGGTGTGGATGATCTGCTGATCCCCGAAGGTCCGGGCGGCGTCCCGCAGGAGGCGAGTGGTGGTGAGCTGCTCGTCGTCGCCCATGGTGGACGGGGTGCCGAGGACGGTGTCGGTGGTCTGCATGGGTCCCCCTGGGAGGTGTGGTGGTCGCGGAGGCGGGCGGCAGTCATCTGTGACATGCCTCACTGGGCGTGTGTTGCACACTCAAGCACGATGTTGCACTAGCGTGCAAGAAGGGTGCGAGGGTCGTTTCGATCCCTGCCGTAGGGTTCAGCGAGCCCCCGCATCCTCGTCTCCCGACCACGGGCCATCCCATCCGCCGACCCAGCCCCGAGGACCCGATGAACACCCCCCTGCCCTTCGACCAGGACGATCTCTCCTCCCCCGCGCGCCTGCGCCTGGCGGCCCTCGAGCTGTATGCCGAGCGGGGGGTCGAGATGGCCAGCGTCCGCGAGATAGCGCAACGGGCCGGCGTCGCCCCCGGGCTGGTGCGGCACCACTTCGGCAGCAAGGCGGGGCTGACCCGCGCCGTCGATGACGACGTGCTGCGCCTGATCGCCACGACCCTCGACGAGGTCCCGCTCGTGGGCACCCCACAGGAGGTGTCCGCCGCCCGCGACGCGGCGTTCGCGGCCCTGCTGGCCGACCACCCGGTGGTGGGGGCCTACGTGCGCCGCTCGCTGCTGGAGGCCGGCGGGGAGACCGAGTCCCTGCTGGAGCGCCTCGTGGACCTGACCACGGGACAGACCGAGCGCCTGCGCCGGTCCGGCTTCGCCCCGCGGCGCAGCATGCCGACGTCCGTGTTCGGCACCGTCATCCGGCAGATGGGGCACCTGATGGTCGACCCGTCGGCGGACCGCATCTGGCGCCGGATCGCCGAGACCCAGGAGGACGCCGCCGAGCAGGCGAGCCCGCGAGTGCGGCTCGTGGTGGATCCGCCGCGGTGAGCAGGATCGCCTCCGACCGCGAGGGCGTCGTGCATCTCGTCCGGCAGGCCGACGACGCCGGCCCGCCCGTTCCGGGAACGCCTGCGGTCGGTATGGGCGCACTTTTCAGGCTCAAAGCGACCGCACGCGTTCCAGGTCCGCGGGCGCCCCCCGGCCGCCCGCGCCCCCGCCCCCGCACGCGCCGTTTCCCGAACGAAAACGTGGGTGGGGCGTAGCCTGGCCGCCATGACCACCGTGTTCTACGACGACCAGGGCCGCCCCGAGCCGCCCTTCGCCGCGGGCGAGGCCGCCACCCTGCTGGGCTTCCTCGACTTCCTGCGCGCCACGATCGAGTGGAAGACGGCGGACCTGGACACGGCCGCGCTGCACCGCCGCCTGCCGGGGCACCCGTCCGCGATGACGCTCGGCGGCCTGCTCAAGCACCTCGCGTTCGTCGAGTTCTGGTGGTTCGAGGCCGTCGCCCTCGGCGAGCCCACCTCGACGCCCTGGGTGGGCGCGGACTTCGACGCGGACCCCGACTGGGACTGGCACAGCGCGGCGCAGGACTCCGCGGCGGACCTGCGCGCCCTCTGGCAGGGCCAGGTGGAGCGGTCCCGGCAGATCGTGGTGGACCTGCTCGCGGCGGACGGCGACGACGGCGCCGCGGCCCTGGCCCGCGCCCACCGGATCCGGGAGGGGCGGGACCCGGTCTCGCTGCGGTGGATCCTCACCCACATGATCGAGGAGTACGGCCGCCACGCCGGCCACGCCGACCTGCTGCGCGAGGGGATCGACGGCCAGGCCGGCGAGTGAGCCCGCCCCACCCGCGGTCCCGCCTGCGGTCGCACCCGGGTTCATCCCCTCGTCGGATGCCCGGCCCCACGCCGGCTGGGTAGATTCTGTGCCATGGCCTCCCCCTCCCCTGCGTCCGCGCACCCGTCCGCCCCCGAGAGCGGGACGGGCCTGGGGTTCACCGGCGCGGCGGGGATCACCGGGCTCACCGCCGCCGAGGTCGCCGAGCGGGAGGCCGCGGGCCTGGTCAACGTCCAGTCGCGGGACACGTCCCGCTCGCTGGGGCAGATCCTGCGCGTGCACGTGTTCACGCTGTTCAACCTGGCGATCGCGCTGTGCGCCGTCGTCGTGATCCTGATGGGCCGCTGGCTGGACCTGCTGTTCTCGTTGGCGGCCGTGGCCAACGTGGTGATCGGCGTGGTCCAGGAGTACTCGGCCAAGCGGAAGCTGGACCGGATCGCGCTGCTGCACCAGGACGACGTCGTCGTCATCCGGGACGGGGCGCGCGTGCCCCTGCCGATGGCGCAGATCGTGCGGGACGACGTCGTGGTGCTGCGCCGCGGCGACCAGGTGCCCGTGGACGGCGAGGTCCTCGTCTCGGACGGCCTGGACATGGACGAGGCGCTGCTCACCGGGGAGAACGACCCCGTGCCGAAGACCCCCGGGGACGCCGTGCTCTCGGGCTCGGCCGTCGTGGCCGGCGCGGGCCTGGTACGCGCGACGGCGGTGGGCTCGGCCTCGCACGCGGCCCGGCTCAGCGCCGAGGCCCGCCGCTACTCCGCCATCCACTCGGAGCTGCGCGGCGCCCTGGAGAAGGTGGCCCGCTGGCTGACGATCGCCCTGGTGCCGATCATCGCGGTGATCGTGCACGGCCAGATGACGGCGGTCGGCGGCTGGGCCCTCGCCCTCTCCCAGCCGCGCGAGGCCGCCCTGGAGCCCGCGCTGATCGCGTCCGTGGCGGCGGTGACCAGCATGATCCCGCAGGGCCTGGCGCTCATGACGACCATCGCGTTCGCCGTGGCCGCGCTCAAGCTGGCCCAGCAGGAGGTCCTCATCCAGGAGCAGCCCGCCGTGGAGGTCTTGGCCCGCGTGGACACCGTCTGCCTGGACAAGACCGGCACCCTCACCGAGGGCGGCGTCCGGTTCGACCGGCTCGCCGCGCCCGCCTCGGCCGACGCGTCCCCGGACGCCCACGACGACGGCGCCCCGGCCGAGGTCGCCGACGGGGCTCGGGCCGTGCTCGCCTGGTTCGGCGCGGACCCGGACGTGAACCCCACCGCGGCGGCCCTGCGCGAGCCCTTCACGGCCGTCCCGGCCGTGGACCCCGCGGCCCAGGTGGCGTTCTCCTCCGCGCGCCGGTGGTCGGCGGTCGCGTTCGGCCCCGAGGCCGGGGCCGCGGCCGGCACGTGGCTGCTCGGTGCGCCCGAGGCCCTCGTGGACGAGCGGCTCCTCGGCCCCGATGCCGCCCAGGCCGTCCGCGCCCAGGTCCACGCCGACACGGACGCCGGCCGCCGCGTGCTGCTGCTGGCCCGCACGGACGAGCCCCTGATCGGGGATGCGCTGCCCGCCGGAGGCGTCCCGGTCGCCGTCGTGACGTTCCGCGAGAACGTGCGCCCGGACGCCGCCGAGACCCTCGACTACTTCCACGCGCAGGGCGTGCGGACCGTGGTGATCTCCGGGGACAGCCCGCGCACCGTGGCCGCGGTGGCGCGCGAGGTGGGTCTCGAGGTGGCGGGCCAGGCCTACGACGGGCGCACCCTGCCGGAGGACCCCGGCGCGCTCGCCGACGTGATGGCCGAGCACGACGTGTTCGGCCGCGTCAGCCCGGACCAGAAGAAGGCGATGGTGCAGGCGCTGCAGTCCCGCGGGCACGTGGTGGCCATGACCGGCGACGGCGTGAACGACGCCCTGGCCCTGAAGACCGCGGACCTGGGCATCGCCATGGGCAACGCGGCCCCGGCCACCAAGGCGGTGTCCCGGATGGTGCTCCTGGACGGGCGCTTCGACCGCCTGCCACGCGTGCTCGGCGAGGGCCGCCAGGTGATCGCCAACATGGAGCGGCTCGCCCACATCTACCTGACGAAGACGACGTACGCGCTGCTGTTCGGCGTGGTGTTCTCCCTGTTCGCGTGGCAGTTCCCGCTGCTGCCACGGCAGGCCTCCACCGTGGACTTCATCATGATCGGCGCACCCACGTTCTTCCTCGCCCTGCTGCCGAACCCGCGCCGCTACGTGCCCGGCTTCCTGGGGCGGGCGCTGCGGTTCGCGATCCCCTCCGGCGCGGTGATCCTGCTGTCCATGGTGACGTTGCAGACGTACGTGCGCCTCACCGCCGGCGACGTCGACCTGCCCCGCCAGCAGGCCGCCTTCATGATCACCCTGACCCTGCTGGGCCTGTGGGTGCTCAGCGTGATGTCCCGGCCGCTGAGCGCGCGCGTGGTGGTCCTCATCCTGGCGATGTACGCGGTGCTGGCCGCCGTCGTGCTGGTGCCGGCCTCCCGCTGGTACCACCAGATGGAGGTCCCGCCCACGGACGTGCTCGTGGCCGCGCTGGTGATCGCGGCGCTCGGGTGCGGACTGATCGAAATCATCCACCAGGTGCACCGCCGCCACGTGGCGCGGGTGCTGGCCGCCGCGGGGGCCTGAGACCCCTCAGCGGCGGGCCCGGCGCACCGCCGCCCGGTAGCCGCACCACTCCGACACCAGCACGACGACGGCGACCAACAGGTACGCGACGTCCCACGCGCTGAGCCGCTCCCCGGCCACCACGCCCGGGAGACGGGTGGCCAGGATGAGCAGCACGAGCGCGGTGACCGCCCAGGCCCGCCGGCGGGGCGCGGCGACCCGGTCCTTGCGGAAGCCCACGGCGTACGACTCCGGGGAGCCGAGCTCCTCGGCCAGCGGGCGCCCGGCCGCGGCCCCGCGGGCCCGCGCGTCACGGACGATCTCGGCCACCCGCGCGTCGGGCAGGTCCTTGCGCAGCCGCAGGACGCCGGCGAGGCGGCGGGCCCAGGCGTCGTCGTCGAGGGCGGCGGGGGGCTCTTCCACGGGCCGGCGGGCCGCCGGGAGCAGCCGGTGTGCGAGCCAGGCGAGGCCCGCGCAGACCGGGGCGACGGCGAGCAGCCAGAACGTGCTCCCGGTGAACAGGTGCGTCGGCGCGTTCACCTCCACGAGCCACCAGGCGAGCGCCAGCACGAAGGCCAGGAGGGCGCCGCCGGTCACCAGCGTGGCGGCCAACCGCGGGACGCGGGCGAGGAGCCGCTCCCAGAGGACCATCACCGCCACCCCGGCCACACCCATGAGCACCGGGCCAGCAGGAGCCCCCACGTGTAGTCGGTGGTGAGCCCGTCCCGGCGCAGCCAGACCAGGCAGAACAGGACGGCGATGCCGGCGGCGACCGTGAAGCCGACCACCGGCACATCGCGCCAGGTGGCGTCGGGTGTGGCGGGGGCGGGGGGGGGGGGGGTGGTCATCGGTCGGGTCCCTCCTGTGTGGTCCGTTGCGGATCCCTTTCGGTGACCCTACGGCCTGGTCGAGCACGTCTCCGCATCGGGCGCCCTCCCTCGTGCCGGCGTCGGCGGTCGCTCTACCGTGGGGCCATGGACTCCACGCTCTTCACCCGTTCGGCCGACCGCGCCGCCCACGACGACGTCAACTTCCGCACCCGCAAGTGGGTCAAGCCGGAGGACCTCAACGCGAACAACACCCTCTTCGGCGGCTCGCTGCTGCGCTGGGTCGACGAGGAGGCGGCCATCTACGCGACCCTGCAGCTGGGCAACCCGCGGTGCGTGACGAAGCTGATCTCGGAGATCAACTTCCTGGCCTCGGCGAAGCAGGGCGACATGATCGAGATGGGCCTGCGCGCCACCGAGTTCGGGCGCACGTCCCTGAGCATGCGGGCGAAGGTGCGGAACATCGTGACCGGCGAGATGATCCTGACCATCGACAAGATCGTGTTCGTGTCCCTGGGCGAGGACGGCAAGCCCGTGCCCCACGGCTTCACCGAGATCACCTACGACCGCGACCGCCTGCCCCTGGACAACCCCCTCTGAGCCAGCCCGCCACCCCACGCGGTGCGGGGGCGGAACTCGGGGATCCCCACCCGGAATACCACCGAGTTCCGCCCCCAACGCGGGAGGGCAGGCGGCTCTAGTCGATGCCGCGGGCGGCCAGGGCGTCCCCGACGTCGTCGGCGTGCTTGAAGCTGAGCACCAGCAGCGGCAGCGCCCAGGCCCACGGCGCCATCCGCACCCCGCGGGCGGCCTGCGCATGCCGGATCTGCTCGGCCAGGGCGCGCAGGTGGCCGATCGAGGAGAGCACCAGGCCCATCGCCAGGCCCACGCGGTCCGCGCGGAACCCCGCCCGCACCAGGCGCGGCCCCGCCCACGGGATCCGCTCGACCGGCCGCAGCACCGCCTCGGCCACCCCGGTCATGTCCGCGATCCGGGTGGTGCGCGTCAACACCTGCGCGGTGAGCACGAGCCCGAGCACGCGCGCCACCATGAGTCCGGCGGCGAACGCGTCGGTGAAGATCCACTGCGCCGCGAACAGGACCACGTAGAACAGCCACAGAGCGCGCAGGTCGGAGGCGATCATCGCCGCACCGCGCCGCAGCCCGAAGCCCACGAGATACGCGGTCACGGCACCCACGACGGCGGCGCCCGCCGTCCACAGGGACAGCGGCAGCAGGGTCAGGGCCAGCACCCACACCGCGAACAGGCCCGTCTTGAGGCCGGCGCGGGCGCGGTGCAGGGGCGAGTCGCCGTGGATGTACAGGGACAGCATCAGCGCAGCTCCGCCGCCACGGCGTGGTCCAGGAAGCGCTCGTACGCCTCGACCACGTCCTCGGCCGGGCCGGTCCGCTCCACACGGCCGCCGTGGATCCACACCGCCTCGTCGCACGCACGGGCCAGCTCGAGGTCGTGGGTCACCAGCAGCAGCTGGAACCCGTCCGGGGCCGAGGGGTCGGCGGCCAGCAGCCGGTCGGCCACGATCCGCCGGTGCCGGCCGTCCAGCAGGGAGGTCGGCTCGTCGGCGATCACCAGGGACGGCCCGGCGGTCATCACCGAGCACATCGCCAGCCGCTGCGCCTGCCCCGAGGACAGGGACAGGCACGCCCGGTCCGCGAGCGCGGTGAGCCGGTGCTCCTCAAGCGCCGCGGCCACGCGCGCGGCGACGTCGTCCTTGGTCAGGCGGCGGCCGGCGTCGTCCCTGAGCGACTTCACGGTCAGCTCCACGTCCTCCCGGACGGTGGGCATGACCATCTGTGCGGCCGGGTTCGCGAACACGAAGCCGACGGTGCGGCGCAGCGCCTTCACGTCCCGGACGGCGTCCACCCCGTGCACGGTCACCTCCCCGGCGACGACGTCGGCCAGCCCGGCGATCGCGCGGGCCAGCGTGGACTTGCCGGAGCCGTTCTCCCCGATCACCGCCACACGCGGGGCCGTGAGGGTGAGGTCCACGCCGTCGAGGAGCACGACGACGCCCTCGGGGCCGTCGGCCTCGACGCGGACGCCCGTGAGGGTGACGGAGCGATCCGGGCTCATCGGAAGGCGCGGGGGTAGGCCTTCCACAGGCCGACGATGAGGATGACGGCCACGACGAGCTTGATCAGGTCACCGGGCACGAACGGGGCCATGGAGAGGACGGCGGCACCGAACTCCATCCCGGCGATCCCGACGAAGCCGAGCACGCCGAAGAAGTAGACCATCACGACGCCGCCGATCAGCCCGGCGACGGCCGCGCCGAGCGCGACCCGTCCGGCGCCGAGGCCGGGGCGGGCCCGGGAGGTGAGGGCCCAGAAGATCAGGCCGACGATCAGCGCGGACGGGATCCAGCCGAGGATGAAGCCGGCCGTCGGGCCGGCGAACACGCCCAGGCCGCCGCGGCCGCCGCTGAGCAGCGGCAGGCCGAGCGCCACGAGGCCGGCGAAAAGCGCCATCGAGGCGGCCCCGCGCCACGGGCCGAGGATCACACCGGCCAGGATCACGGCGATGTTCTGCAGCACGATCGGGGCGGGCACACCGGCGACGGCAATCGGCGGCACCAGCCCGAGGACGGCCATCAACGCGGTCATGACGGCGATGCGCGCGAGGCTGCCGCCGGCGGAACCGCGACGGGGGCGGCGGCCGGTGTCGGCGGGGCGGTCCGCCGTCGTGGTGGCCGCGGGGCGGACGTGGCCGTCATGGGACGAGGGCACGGAAGTGCTCATGGAGGGACTCCTGGTGCGGAAGCGAGTGCGAGGGGGCGCTCAGCCGAGGCGCGGGGCGCATGGCGAGTGCCCGACGGGTTGAACAGTGTTCAGGAGTCTACTGCAGGGGCGAGGGTGTGGGCGGCCGGGGTGCGTTCCCGGGGCGACACCGAGGCAGCGGTCGGCTTGGGCGTTGTGCTGACCGGCGATCAGCAGGAACGAGGTCTGCGGCCCGCCGAGCATCTCGCGGACCGCGGCCAGTACTGGCGAGCGGGGGCGTAAGGCGGGGTGGCCGGGCAGTCCGGGCAGGGCCATGACGTCTCGTGACCGGCCGGGCCCTGACCTCATTCCCCAGCATCCGCACCGACCTGCGCAACGCCGGCGTGAACGTGGTGGACCAAGAGGCCGCCCGAGACGGGAACCTGGCCACCAGCCGCTCACCCGATGACCTCTTCCCTGTGTTCCGCCGTGGGAGTACTGTCCAGCCCACCGGCGCCGGAAACCGCTCGTGAGCAGCGCGGTACGCCACATGGCGCAGGCGGGGCTGACTACCGGCTCGACGCCCGGCACCTCGGTACCCGCCGCCCTCCTATAAGCCAGCACCGGTCGAGGACGCGCCGGCCCTTCGAGGATCTCAGCCCACGTCCCGCCTCAGGACAACCAGAAGGAAGTGATCGCGGATGCGACGGATGACGCTGCCGAGTGGGGAGTCCATCCCTGTGCTGGGCCAGGGCACCTGGGGCTGGGGTGAGGACCCCGGCCGCCGCGGCGACGAGGTCGCCGCGCTGCACGCCGGCCTCGAGCTGGGCATGACGCTGGTCGACACCGCCGAGATGTACGCCGACGGCGGTGCGGAGGAGGTGGTTGGTGAAGCATTGGCGGGTCGCCGCGACGAGGCGTTCGTGGTCAGCAAGGTCATGCCGTCCCACGCCTCCCGTTCCGGCACGATCGCGGCCTGCGAACGCAGCCTGAAACGCCTGGGCACCGATCGGATCGACCTCTACCTGCTGCACTGGCAGGGCAGGTACCCGCTGCAGGACACCGTCGCGGCCTTCCACCATCTCGTCGAGGACGGGAAAATCCGATACTGGGGCGTCAGCAACTTCGACCACCGGGCCCTCGCCGAGCTGCAGGACGTGCCGGGCACCAGCGGGCTGACCACGGATCAGGTGCTGTACAACCTGTCGCGGCGAGGACCGGAGTACGACCTGCTGCCGTGGTGCGCCGACCACCAGCTGCCGGTCATGGCGTACTCGCCGATCGAGCAGGGCCGCATCCTTGACGACACGACGCTGAACGACGTCGCGGCCCGTCACAGCGTCAGCCCCGCGGCGGCGGCCCTTGCCTGGGTGCTGCGCCGCGACTCGCTCTGCACGATCCCCAAGGCGAGCAGCCCGCAGCACGTGCGCGACAACGCCACAGCACTGGACGTGGAGCTGACCCGCGAAGACCTGGATGCTCTGGACCGTGCGTTTCCGCCCCCGAGCGGACCGCGACCACTGGAAATGCTGTGACCCTGCCCCAGGGCGCAGCCCGGTCGGTCCGGGCGGTCCGGGCAGTCCGGGCAGCGCTCCGGTCAGCGCAAGTCTCCGAAGGACCTGCCTGTCACCTCCTCCTGAACCTGTGCACGCCATCCATCGACTCCTTTCCTCGAGCCCTGTCGGGTTCGCGGTAGGTGTTGTGGGGCATGAGGTTCTTGACATGGGTGCCGGGCTGAGATGAGACGA
>NZ_JALJRI010000116.1:0-21326 GCF_024519795.1 Micrococcus sp. Mcc89
CGGCGTCGTCGGCGCTCAGCGGACGGTCACGGCGCGCCGCCGCGGCTGATCAGCTCACGGGCGAGCTGCCGGTAGGCCTTGGCGCCGTCGTGGTTCTCGGCGAACAGGGTGATGGGCGTGGCCGCCACCGTGGCGTCGGCGAACTTGATGGAGCGCTTGATGACGGTCTCGAACACGCGGTCTCCGAAGCCGGCCACCAGCGAGCCCACGACCTCCTTGGAGTGCAGGGTCCGCTGGTCGAACATGGTGGCCAGCACGCCGTCGATCTCCAGGTCCGGGTTGAGTCGGTCCTGCACCTTCTCGATCGTCTCGACGAGCAGGGCGACCGCGCGCAGCGCGAAGAACTCGGCGGTCAGCGGGATGATCACGCCGTGCGAGGCGGTCAGCGCGTTGACGGTCAGCAGGCCCAGCGAGGGCTGGCAGTCGATGAGGACCACGTCGTAGTCGTCGCGGACCTGGCGCAGCGCGCGCTCGAGGACCTGCTCGCGGGCCACCTCGTTGACGAGCTGCACCTCGGCCGCGGACAGGTCGATGTTGGCCGGCAGCAGGTCCATGTTCTCGAAGTCCGTGGACAGGATCGCGTCCTTCGCGGTCACCGACCGCTCCATGAGCACGTTGTACACCGTGGTGTCGAGCTCGTGCGGGTTCGCGCCCAGGCCTGCCGAGAGGGCGCCCTGCGGGTCGAAGTCCACCATGAGCACCCTGCGGCCGTAGCCCGCGAGCGCGGCGCCCAGGTTGATGGTGGAGGTCGTCTTCCCCACGCCGCCCTTCTGGTTCACCATCGAGATGATCCGCGCCGGGCCGTGCGAGGTCAGGGGCGCGGGCTCGGGGAAGTCGTGCTTGGGCCGGCCGGTGGGCCCGAGCACGGGCTCGCCGTGGATGGTCATCACGGGGATCGGTTCTCTCGAGGTCACGGCGGCGCCGGCTCCTTCCACGGTGGTCTGCACGCCCGGCCGCGGGCCGCGGCGCGCCGCGGCCGCCGTCGTCGGCGTGTCCGGATCTTCCCCCACCCTAGTGCCTGGCGTTCCCGGGACGACGGCGGCGCCGGGGACGGGCCGGTGTCCAGGCTCGTCCCCGGCGTCGCCGGTGGTCGACGGTGCGGCGTGCCGCGCGGGCCCGCCGCCTCCGTCAGCGGGCGGGGTTCCGGTCGCCGTCGGCGGCCATGGCGAAGTTCAGGCTGGAGTCGGGGTGACCCTCGTAGGCCTGCTCGGCGATCGTCGGGGACTGCTGCGGGTCATGCGCGGCGCCGTCGTGGCCGGCCACGGTCGCCTCGTCGAACTTCAGCTCGCCGCTGAGGACGCGCCGGGCACGCTCGCCGTCGAGCTCGCCCACCCAGCGGCCGACGAGGAGCGTGGCCACGGCGTTGCCGGTGAAGTTGGTCAGGGCGCGGGCCTCGGACATGAACTTGTCGATGCCCACGATCACGCCCATGCCGCCGAGCAGCTCGGGTCGGTGCGCCTGCAGGCCGGCGGCGAGCGTGGCCATGCCCGCGCCGGTGACGCCGGCCGCGCCCTTCGAGGCGATGATCATGAAGACCAGCAGGCCGATCTGCTCGCCGAGGTTCATCTCCGCGCCCATCGCGTTGGAGACGAAGAGCGCGGCCATGGTCAGGTAGATGGCGGTGCCGTCCAGGTTGAAGGAGTAGCCGGTGGGCACGGTCACGCCCACGACGGACTTGTCCACGCCGGCGTGCTCCATCTTGGCGATCAGGCGGGGCAGGGCGGTCTCGGAGGAGCTGGTGGCGAAGATGAGCAGGTACTCCCGGCCCAGGTACTTCATGAGGGACAGGATGCTCAGGCCGGTCACGACCTTCAGGACGGTGCCGAGCACCACCACGATGAAGGCGATGCAGGTCAGGTAGAAGGCGCCCATGAGCAGTGCCATGGCGCCGATCGCGGACCAGCCCGTGGAGCCGACGACGGCGGCGATCGCACCGAAGGCGCCGATCGGGGCGACCCACATCACCATCATGAGGATGCGGAACACGACGCCCTGGATCAGGGTGAGACCGCGCAGCAGCGGGGCGCCGGCCGGGCCCATCTGCTGCAGGGCGAAGCCCACGAGCAGGGCGATGAACAGGGTGGGCAGCACCGGCAGGGAGCCGGGGATGATGTCCAGCAGGAACTGGACGGTGCCGTCCGCCGCGGCCTGGGGCTTGTTCGGGTCGTAGGGCGTCAGCTTGAGGCCCTCGCCGGGGTGGATGAGGTTGCCGACGACGAGGCCGATGGCCAGCGCGAACGTGGACATCGCCATGAAGTAGACCAGGGCGATGCCGCCCACGCGGCCGACGGTCGCGGCCTTGGCGATCGAGCCGACGCCGAGGACGATCGTGCAGAAGATGACCGGGCCGATCATCATCTTGATGAGGGAGACGAAGCCGTCGCCCAGCGGCTTGAGGGACTTGCCGAACTCGGGGAAGAACAGGCCGACGGCGGCGCCCAGCACCACCGAGGCGATCACGGCGATGTACAGCCAGTGGGTGCGGTCCTTCTTCGTCGCCGGGGCCGGCGGGGCCGAGGTCTCGGCCGGTGGGGTGTGCGCCATCGGGCGTTCCGTTCTGTGCGGTGGTGGGGCGCCGCCGAGCGGTCCGCAACGGCGCGGGAGGGATGTGACCACTCTCGCGGCCCCGGGTGGTGTCGGTCACGATTGCGGTCATAGTGGTCACGGCGGCCGACGGACTGCAGGATCGTGGGGGTGGACCGGCGCGTCGCCGGCCCGAGGGAGGAGAGGCATGCGCCACCCGTGGTCGATCGCCCGGCGGATCGCCGTGGTCCACGTGGCGCTCGTGGCGGCCATCGCCCTGTTCAGCGTGTGGAGCGCCTACCTCCAGGCCCGCGAGGTGGCCCAGCGCGTCGAGGAGCGCCACGTCCAGGGCGTCACCACCCTCGTGGCGCGCGACCCCGCGCTCGTCTCGGCCCTGCGGGCCGGCGACGCCCCCGCCTTGCAGGCCGGGATCGACGGCTGGATCGCCGAGGCACAGGTCTCGTGGCTGACCGTGATGGACCCGGACGGGATGCGGTTGGCGAGCTGGCGCCCCGAGCAGGTCGGCGTCCGCTACCCGAGGCCGGTGGACGCCGTCGTCGCCGGGGACACCGTCGTGGAGCTCTCGAGCACCGGTGCGGCGGGCCGTTCGGTGCGCGCGCTCGCACCGGTCGTGGACCCGGAGGACGGCACCGTCCTGGGCGTGGTCACGACGGGCGTGCAGATCTCCGATGTCGCCATCATGGCCCAGGCCCAGATCCCCGGCATCCTGCTCGGCTCGGCCGCCGTGGCCGCCGTCGGCCTGCTCGTCGCCTGGCTCGTGGGCCGGTATCTGAACCGGGTGACGCTCGGACGCGGCCCCGAGCAGATCGCCGAGCAGTTCCTGCTGGCGGAGACGGCCATGGACTCGCTCGAGGCCGGCGTCGTGGTCCTCGCCCCGGACGGGCGGGCCCGCCTGCACAACGACGCCGCCGCGCGCCTGCTCGGCTGGGAGGGCGCGGGCGAGCCTCGACTGCCCACCGAGCTCTCCGCGGCCCTGCCGGGCGCGGTCGGCGGCGAGGCGAGCCTCGCCGCCGGCGGGCGGGTCCTCGTGGTGCAGCAGCGTGTCGTGCGGTCGCCCGGCCGTTCCGACCCCGGCGGGTCGGTCCCGCCGACGGCCCTCGCCGCGGCCGCCCGCGAGGGCGTGACCACCGCCCCGGCGGGATCGCGCGTGCTCGTCCTGCACGAGACCGCACCGACCTGCAGCGGCTCGGCGACGAGCTCACCGTGGCCCACACACTGACCACGGCGCTGCGCGCGCAGACGCATGAGCACGCCAACCAGCTGCACACCGCCCTCGCCCTCGTGGAGTCGGGCCGGCTGGAGGCCGCCCGGGCCGTGCTGTCCCGCCGCGCCGCGGACGAGGAGGCCTCCGACGACGTCCTCGCCGCCCTGCTCGACGCGAAGGCCGCCCAGGCGCGTGAGCGGGGCGTGGCGCTGACCTGGTCCGCCCCGCTGCGCCCGCTCGACCTGCTGACCGTGCTGGGCAACCTCGTGGACAACGCCCTCGACGCGGCCGCCGCACCCGACCTGTCCGCGGCAGACCGGTGGGTCGACGTCGAGGTGGTCTCGGACGCCGCGGGCCTGCTCGTGCAAGGTGGCCGACGGCGGCCCCGGACCCTCCGACGCGGACCGCGGCCGACTCTTCGACCGGGGCTGGTCGACGAAGCCCATCGGCGCCGCCGGACGCGGCATGGGGCTGTGGCTGACGCGGCGGATCGCGGAGGAGGCCGGCGGGGTCGCGGACGTCGCGACCGACTCGGGCACCGTGTTCACCGTCGAGGTGCCCCGCACCCCCCGACCCCAGGAGGAGATATGACCGCCCGCCCGTACCGGGTGCTCGTCGTCGAGGACGAGCAGCTGACGGCCGAGACCTACGTGGCGCACCTGGACCGGCTGCCGGGCTTCGAGGTGGCCGCGGTGGCCGGCTCCCTGTTGGCCGCGCGGCAGGTCGCCGCGGCGGGCCTGCACGCGGACGGGCGCTTCCCGTTCGACGTCGTGCTGCTGGACATGAACCTGCCGGACGGGCACGGCCTGGACTTCCTGCACCAACTGCGCGCGGCGGGCTTCCACGGCGGGGTGCTGGCGCTCACCGCGGCCACCGACCTGCCGGTGGTGCGCCGGGCCGTCGCGTACGGCGTGACGCAGTACCTCGTGAAGCCGTTCGGGTTCGACGAGTTCGCGGATCGGCTGGGCGGGTTCCGCGCCACCTCGGCGATGCTGGCCGGCGACGGCGCCCTCGACGGCCAGGAGCAGGTGGACGCCGTCTTCCGCGTCTCCCGCGAGCGGCGCGCCGAGGCCCTGCCCAAGGGGCTGACCGAGAGCACCCTGCGCGAGGTGGTGGAGCTGCTGGGGGCGGACCCGGAGACCGCCCTGAGCGCGGCCGAGGTGGGCGAGCGCCTGGGCATCTCCCGCGTGACGGCCCGGCGCTACCTCGAGCACCTCGAGCGGATCCGCCGGGTGCGGCGCTCGGCCCGGCACGGCGGCCGTGGCCGGCCCGAGCAGGAGTACCGCTGGGCCGGCCGCACGTGAGCGGGGCTCAGCGGGCCGGGCGCAGCACCCCGGCCAGGGCCTCGAGCACGGCGGGGTCCTCAATGGTCGAGGGCACCGCGTACTCCTCGCCGTCGGCCATCTGCCGCATGGTCTTGCGCAGGATCTTGCCCGAGCGGGTCTTGGGCAGCGCGTCCACCACGACGACGTCGCGGAAGTCCGCCACCGGGCCCACCTCGCGGCGCACCGCCTGACGCAGCTCGTCCAGGAGCGCGGCCTCGGCCTCGGAGCCGGCCTCGGGCGTCTCGACGCCGGACTTGAGGACCACGTAGCCCGAGGGCCGCTGGCCCTTGAGCGGGTCCGCGATGCCGATCACGGCACATTCGGCCACCGCCGGGTGGGCGGCCAGGGCGGCCTCGAGGACGCCCGTGGACAGCCGGTGCCCGGAGACGTTGATGACGTCGTCGGTGCGGCCGAGCACGAACACGTAGCCGTCCTCGTCCACGACGCCGGAGTCACCGGTCGCGTAATGGCCGGGGAACGCGCTGAGGTAGGAGTCGATGTAGCGCTGGTCGTCGCCCCACAGGGTGGGCAGGGTGCCCGGGGGCAGCGGCAGCCGCAGGGCGATGTTGCCCTCGGTCCCGGCGGGCACGGGCTCGCCCAGGCCGTCCAGGACCACGAGATCGACGCCCGGCGAGGGCACCGAGGACGAGCCGATCTTCACCGGCAGCTGCTCCAGGCCCACCGGGTTCGCCGCGATAGCCCACCCGGTCTCGGTCTGCCACCAGTGGTCGATCACCGGCATGCCCAGCAGGCCCTCGATCCACCGCTGCGTCTCCGGGTCCAGGCGCTCGCCCGCGGCGAAGAAGTGCCGCAGGGAGGACAGGTCGTGGTCCTTGAGCAGCTCGCCCTCGGGGTCGGCGCGGCGGATCGCGCGCAGCGCCGTGGGGGCCGTGAAGAAGGAGCGCACGCCGTGGTCCTCGATCAGCCGCCAGAACGCGCCGGCGTCGGACGTGCCCACGGGCTTGCCCTCGTACATGACCGTGGTGGCCCCGGCCAGCAGCGGGCCGTAGACGATGTAGGAGTGCCCCACGACCCAGCCCACGTCCGAGGCCGTGCACATCGCCTGCCCCGGACCGACGTCGTAGATGTGCTCCATGGTCCAGCGCAGGGCGACGGCGTGGCCCCCGTTGTCCCGGACGACGCCCTTCGGCTTGCCCGTGGTGCCCGAGGTGTAGAGCACGTACAGCGGGTCGGTGGCCTGCACCGGGACGCAGTCGGCCGGCTCGGCGGCCGCGACGGCCTCGCCCCAGTCCTCCCAGCTCGCGCCCCCGCGCCCGTCGGCGTCCGCGAGCGCGGTCTCGAAGCCCTCGCGGTGGTGGACCAGCACCGTGCGCACGGGGTGCGCGGCGGTCTCGAGCGCCTCGGCCACGGCGGGCAGGTATTCGACCCGGCGCTTGGGCTCGATGCCGCCGGAGCAGGTGAGCACGACGTCGGGGGCGGCGTCGTCGATGCGGGAGGCGAGCTCGCGCGGGGCGAAGCCGCCGAAGACCACGGAGTGCACCGCGCCGAGCCGCGCGCACGCCAGCATCGCGATGTGGGCCTGCGGGATCATCGGCAGGTACACGAGGACGCGGTCGCCCTTGCCGACGCCGCGCGCGGCCAGGGCGCCGGCCAGGCGGGCCACCGCGTCCGTGAGCTCGGCGTACGTGTAGCGGGTGACCTCACCGGTCATCGCGGAGTCGTGGATCAGCGCGACGGCGTCCCCGCGGCCCGCCTCGACGTGCCGGTCCAGGCAGTTGAAGGCGGTGTTCAGCTCGCCGTCCGGGAACCAGCGGTACAGAGGCGCGGCGGAGTCGTCGAGGGCGCGCGTGGGCGCGACGGTCCAGTCGATGGCGCGCGCCGCGTCGAGCCAGAACCCCTCGGGGTCGCGGAGGGAGCGGGCGTGGGCGTCGGCGTACGCGCCGGAGGGGCGGTCTTCGGCGGGGGCATCGTGGGTCGCCATGCGCCCAGGGTAGTGCCGTGGATCACAGGGGGCAAGGGATCTGTATACATTTCGTGCCCCGTCAGTGAGGCGTGGCGGCACGCGCGAGACCCGCGCCGGGGACGCACCACCCAGCCCCCGCACGCCGGACGACGCTCCCCGTGGACGGCGTCGCCCGGCACGCGCATCGGACACACCCCCTGCCCTCGGCGGGACTGTTGTGTATACACTGGCGGCATGCGAGCGAGTGAGCGGGCGTACCAGGCCCTGAGGGCGGAGATCCTCGACTGGTCCCTCCCTCCGGGCGCGGGCCTGGGCGAGGTGGAGCAGGCCGAGCGCCTGGGCATCTCGCGCACCCCTCTGCGCGAGGCGCTCTCCCGCCTGGTGGCCGACGGCCTGGCCGAGCAGGCCCCGGGCCGGGGCATCGTCGTCGCCGACCTGTCCCTCGAACAGGCGGACCAGCTGTTCGACCTGCGCATCGCCCTCGAGTCCCTCCTGGCGCGCCGGGCCGCGCAGCGGGCCACCCCGGAGGCGGCCGAGCGGTTCACGGTCCTCGCGGGCCGTTTCCAGGAGGCCGAGGCGGCCCTGCGCGGCGGGACCGACCCGGCGGACTACTACGCGATGACGGCCGAGCTGGACAGCCGGCTGGACGAGGCCGCCGCGAACCCCTACCTCGTCTCCACCCTGCGCACCCTGCGCCTGCACCTGGCGCGCCTGCGCCGACTGGCCGCGGACGACCCGGCCCGCCTCGCGGCCTCCGCCGCGGAGCACGCGGACATCGCCGACGCCGTCGGCTCGGGCGCCGCAGACCTCGCGGAGGCGACCACGCGGGTCCACCTGCACCACGCCTTCCACCATCTGACCCGGCGCGGCCGCGCCGAGGAGACCCCGACCCTGCTGACCCCCACCGAAGGAGACCGACCATGAAGAACCATCACGTGCGCGTCCACCGCTCCGAGGAGAACCTCGAGCGCAAGGACCAGCTGGCCTGGAAGCTGGCCGAGGTGGCCGTCGACGACGTCGAGGTGCTGCCCGAGGTCGAGGAGATGATCGTCAACCGGATCATCGACAACGCCTCCGTCGCCGTCGCCTCGCTGAAGCGCGGCCCGATCGTCGCCGCCCGCGCCCAGGCCCTGTCCCACCCCGTCTCCACCGGCGGCGAGGGCGCCTCCGTGTTCGGTGTGGAGCAGAAGGTCTCCCCCGAGTGGGCCGCGTGGGCCAACGGCGTGGCCGTCCGCGAGCTGGACTACCACGACACGTTCCTGGCCGCCGAGTACTCCCACCCGGGCGACAACATCCCGCCGATCCTCGCCGTCGCCCAGCACGCCGGCCGCTCCGGCAAGGACCTGATCCGCGGCATCGCCACCGGCTACGAGATCCAGGTGGACCTCGTGAAGTCCATCAACCTGTACGGCCACAAGATCGACCACGTGGCCCACATCGGCCCCTCCGCCTCCGCCGGCATCGGCACCCTGCTCGGCCTGGACACCGAGACCATCTTCCAGGCCATCGGCCAGGGCCTGCACACCACCACCGCCACCCGCCAGTCCCGCAAGGGCGAGATCTCCACGTGGAAGGCCCACGCCCCGGCGTTCGCGGGCAAGATGGCCGTCGAGGCCGTGGACCGCGCCATGCGCGGCCAGACCTCCCCCGTCCCGATCTACGAGGGCGAGGACGGCGTGATCGCCTGGCTGCTGGACGGCCCGGACGCCTCCTACGAGGTGCCGCTGCCCGAGCAGGGCGAGCCCAAGCGCGGCATCCTGGACACCTACACCAAGGAGCACTCGGCCGAGTACCAGGCCCAGGCCTGGATCGACCTGGCCCGCAAGCTCCACAGGGAGCACCCCGAGGCCACCGACCCGGCGAACGTCGAGTCGGTGCTGATCAAGACCTCGCACCACACCCACTACGTGATCGGCTCGGGCGCCAACGACCCGCAGAAGTACGATCCGACGGCCTCGCGCGAGACCCTCGACCACTCCATCCCCTACATCTTCACCGTGGCCCTGCAGGACGGCTCCTGGCACCACGTGGACTCCTATGCCCCCGAGCGCGCCCAGCGCGAGGACACCGTGGCCCTGTGGCACAGGGTGACCACCGTGGAGGACCCGGAGTGGACCCGCCGCTACCACTCGCTGGACCTCGCGGAGAAGGCGTTCGGCGGCGCGGTGGAGATCACCCTCAAGGACGGCACCGTCATCACCGACGAGATCGCCGTGGCCGACGCCCACCCGCTCGGCGCCCGGCCCTTCGCCCGCGAACAGTACATCCAGAAGTTCCGCACCCTGGCCGAGGGCATCGTCTCGAAGGAGGAGCAGGACCGCTTCCTGGCCGCCGCCGAGCGCGTGGCCGAGCTGCAGCCCGGCGAGCTGGACCAGCTGAACATCCTGGCGGACCCGGCGTTCCTGCCCGAGGCCGACCTCGCCGCCGCCCCGAAGGGCCTGTTCTGATGCTGTACTCGACGAAGACGGCCGAACAGAAGCGGATCGACCTGCGGCAGACCCTGAAGCAGGGCGGCGCCCAGCAGTTCCCGGGCGCGTTCACCCCGCTGACCGCCAAGCTGATCCAGGAGAAGGGCTTCCCCGGGGTGTACATCTCCGGCGGCGTGCTCGCGAACGAGCTGGGCCTGCCCGACGTCGGGCTGACCACGCTCACCGAGGTGGCCGTGCGCGGCGGGCAGATCGCCCGCCTCACGGACCTGCCGTGCCTCATCGACGCGGACACGGGCTTCGGCGAGCCGATGAACGTGGCCCGCACGGTGCAGGAGTTCGAGAACGCCGGCCTGGCCGGCTGCCACATCGAGGACCAGTTCAACCCCAAGCGATGCGGCCACCTCGACGGCAAGAACATGGTGGACCTCGACACCGCGGTCAAGCGCATCGCCGCCGCCGTCGACGCCCGCCGGGACCCGAACTTCCTCATCATGGCGCGCACCGACCTGCGTGCCGTGGAGGGCCTGGACGCCGCGATCGCCCGCATGAAGGCGCTCGTGGAGGCCGGTGCGGACGCGATCTTCCCGGAGGCCCTGAAGGACATCGGCGAGTTCGAGACCGTGTGTCGCGAGCTGGAGCCCCTCGGGGTCCCGGTCCTGGCGAACATGACCGAGTTCGGCAAGTCCGAGCTGTTCACCCGCCGGCAGCTGGCGGACGCCGGCATCGCGATGGTGATCTACCCGGTCACCCTGCTGCGCTCCGCGATGGGCGCCGCCGAGCGCGTGCTCGACGCCATCAAGGAGGAGGGCACCCAGCAGTCGCAGGTGGAGCAGATGCTCACCCGCGCCCGCCTCTACGAGCTGGTGGACTACGAGGGCTACAACGCCTTCGACACGGGCATCTTCAACTTCGACGTGCCCACGCTCGACATCGGCGCCAACCACGCCGACCTCTGACCCGTCACCGGGCCCGCCCGTGCGCGGGCGGGCCCCACTCCCCGAGGAGGGACACCATGACCGAGACCGAGATCAAGAAGGGCCTGGCCGGCGTCGTCGTGGACACCACGGCGATCTCCAAGGTCAACCCGGAGACGAACTCCCTGCTGTATCGCGGCTACCCCGTGCAGGACCTGGCCGCGCAGCTTTCGTTCGAGGCCGTCGCGCTGCTGCTCTGGACGGGCGAGCTGCCCACGGACGAGGAGCTGGCCGCGTTCGAGCACTTCGAGCGCGCGCACCGTGCCCTCGACCCGAAGGTGAAGCAGGCCATCGACCTGCTGCCCACCGACTGCCACCCCATGGACGTCGGACGCACCGCCGTGTCCGTGCTCGGCGCGAACCACCCGAAGGCGGAGGACTCCTCCCCCGAGGCCGAGCTGGAGAAGGCCCAGGCCCTGTTCGCGGCGTTCCCGGCCGTCGTCGCCTACGACCAGCGCCGCCGGCGCGGCCAGGACGTGGTGGAGCCGCGCGAGGACCTGGACTACTCGCAGAACTTCCTCTGGATGACGTTCGGCGAGGAGGCCGCCCCGGAGGTCGTGGACGCGTTCCGCGTCTCGATGGTGCTGTACGCCGAGCACTCGTTCAACGCCTCGACTTTCACCGCGCGCGTGATCACCTCGACGCTCTCCGACCTGCACTCGGCCGTGACCGGTGCGATCGGCGCGCTCAAGGGCCCCCTGCACGGCGGCGCCAACGAGGCCGTGATGCACACCTTCGACGAGATCGGCATCCGGAAGGAGGAGTCCCGTGAGGACGCCGCCGCCCGAGCGAAGGCGTGGATGGAGGACGCCCTGGCCCAGAAGAAGAAGGTCATGGGCTTCGGCCACCGCGTCTACAAGAACGGCGACTCCCGCGTGCCCACCATGAAGGCCGCGCTGGACCGGATGATCGAGCACTACGGCCGCGAGGAGATGCTCGGCCTGTACGACGGTCTGGAGCAGGCCATGGACGAGGCCAAGCAGATCAAGCCGAACCTCGACTACCCCGCCGGCCCGACCTACCACCTGATGGGCTTCGACACGGAGATGTTCACCCCGCTGTTCATCGCCTCGCGCATCACGGGCTGGACCGCCCACATCATGGAGCAGCGCGCCGCGAACGCGCTGATCCGCCCGCTCTCGGCCTACGACGGCCCCGAGCAGCGGGAGCTGCCGGCGGGCTGAGCCTCGTGAGGGGCGGTCGGGGCGACTTGTCGGAGGTGTAGACGCAGATCACCTCCGACACGTCGCCCCATTCGCTCGCGGCGCGGTGCCGCGTGCACGACGACGGCGGGTCGCCCCGGGTGGGGCGGCCCGCCGTCGTCGTGTCGTCATCGGTGCGACGCCCTCGCAGAGTGGTCACGACACGCCGCGTGCCGGGCGCGGCGACGGCGTGTCGTGACCACTGTGTCGGGCCGGTCGTCGGCCCCTCAGCGCCGGGCCGCCGCGTCGGCGCGGCGGGCCAGGCCGGCGGCGACGAGGCCGGCGAACAGCGGGTGCGGGCGGGTCGGCCGGGAGGAGAACTCCGGGTGGGCCTGCGTGGACACGTAGTACGGGTGCACGTCCCGGGGCAGCTCCACGAACTCCACGAGGGCGCCGTCCGGGGAGGTGCCGCAGATCGCGAGACCGGCCTCCTCGAGGCGGTCGCGGTAGGCGTTGTTCACCTCGTAGCGGTGGCGGTGGCGCTCGGTCACCTCGGTGGTGCCGTAGGCCTCGGCCACCACGGAGCCCGGGCGCAGGGTCGCGGGGAAGGCGCCCAGGCGCATGGTGCCGCCGAGGTCCCCCTCGCCGGCCACGATCTGCTCCTGCTCGGCCATGGTGGCGATCACGGGCGAGGCGGTCTCCGGGTCGAACTCGGTGGAGTCCGCGTCCTCCAGGCCGAGGACGTTGCGGGCGTACTCGATGACCATGGACTGCAGGCCCAGGCACAGACCCAGCGTCGGGATCCGCTGCTCGCGGGCGTGCCGCAGCGCGCCGAGCTTGCCCTCGAGCCCGCGCACGCCGAAGCCGCCGGGCACACACACGGCGTCGACGTCCGCGAGCGCCACCGCCGCGCCCTCGGGGGTGGCGCACTCGTCCGCGGCCACCCAGCGGATGCCCACCTTGGCCCGGTGGGCGAAGCCACCGGCGCGCAGCGCCTCGGTGACGGACAGGTAGGCGTCCGGCAGGTCCACGTACTTGCCCACGAGCGCCACCGTGAGCTCGTGCTCCGGGTGGTGCACGGCGTCCATGAGGGCATCCCACGCGGTCCAGTCCACGTCCTTGAACTTCAGGTCCAGGGACTGCACCACGTGGGCGTCGAGGCCCTGGTCGTGGATGACGCGGGGGATGTCGTAGATGGAGGGGGCGTCGGCGCAGTTGACGACGGCGTCCTGCGGGACGTCGCACATGCGGGCGATCTTGCCGCGGACATCGTCGGGGACGGCCCGGTCCGAGCGCAGCACGATCGCGTCCGGCTGGATGCCGATCGAGCGCAGGGCGGCCACGGAGTGCTGGGTGGGCTTGGTCTTGAGCTCCTGCGAGGGGCCGATGTACGGCACGAGGGAGACGTGCAGGAAGAAGACGTCGTCGCGGCCGACGTCCTGGCGGACCTGGCGGGCGGCCTCGAGGAAGGGCTGCGACTCGATGTCGCCGACGGTGCCGCCGATCTCCGTGATGATCACGTCCGGGGCGGGGCGGTCGCCGCGGGGCTCCGCGGGCAGGCGCATCCGGCGGCAGATCTCGTCGGTGATGTGCGGGATGACCTGGACGGTGTCCCCGAGGTACTCGCCGCGGCGCTCGCGGGCGATCACGGTGGAGTACACCTGGCCGGTGGTCACGTTGTCCAGGCCGTCGAGGTCCTCGTCGAGGAAGCGCTCGTAGTGGCCGATGTCCAGGTCCGTCTCGGCGCCGTCCTCGGTGACGAACACCTCGCCGTGCTGGAACGGGTTCATGGTGCCCGGGTCCACGTTGAGGTAGGGGTCGAGCTTCTGCATCACCACCCTGAGCCCGCGCGCCTTGAGCAGGTGGCCGAGCGAGGAGGCCGTGAGCCCCTTGCCGAGGGAGGAGGCGACACCGCCGGTCACGAACACGTGACGGGTGACGCGCGTGGACGTCTGAGTACGAGAAGTTCGTTTCACCACGGATCTCGAGCGTATCAGGTGCGGGGCTCAGCGCGCGCGCGGATGCGCGGCGGCGTAGACCTCGCGCAGGGAGTCCACGGTGACGAGGGTGTACACCTGCGTGGTGGTCACGGACGCGTGCCCGAGCAGCTCCTGGACCACGCGGACGTCCGCGCCGCCGGCCAGCAGGTGCGTGGCGAAGCAGTGGCGCAGGGTGTGGGGCGAGACGTCCGCCTCGAGGCCGGCGCGCTCGGCCGCCCGCTTCAGCACGGCCCACGCGGACTGCCGGGAGAGCCGGCCCCCGCGGGCGTTGACGAACAGGGCGGGCGTGGAGCGTGTGACTCCCGTCATGATCGTGGGCCGTCCCCGCACCAGCCATGCGTCGAGCGCGGCGGCCGCGTAGGAGCCGATCGGCACCACGCGCTCCTTGGACCCCTTGCCGAACAGGCGGACCACGGGCTGGCCGCCGTCGTCCCCGGTCTGCGCGAGCCCCACCACGTCGTCGACGTCGAGGCCGACCACCTCGGAGATGCGGGCGCCGGTGCCGTAGAGGAACTCGAGCAGCGCGCGGTCCCGCAGTCCGGCGGGGGTGTCGACGGGCACGGCCTCCAGCAGCGCCGTCACCTGCTCCACGGGGAGCGCCTTCGGCAGGCGGTCGCCCGGCTTCGGCGGGTGGACGTCGCGGGCGGGGTCGGCGGGCGTGAGTCCCTCGAGGGCCCAGAACCGGTGCAGGCCGCGCACGGCCGCGAGCACGCGGGCCGCCGAGCGGACCGCGAGGGGCCGCCCGCCGTCCTCGCCGGTGCCCAGCGCCCGCAGGAAGCCGGAGACGTGGCCGGGGTCGACGTCGGCGGGGGCGCGCACCCCGTGGGCTTCGAGCCAGCGGCGGTAGCGCTCGAGGTCGCGGCGGTAGGCGGCCAGCGTGTTCGCGGCGAGGCCCCGCTCGACGGCCAGGTGCTCCAGGTGGCGGCGGAACGGGGCCGCGAGCGCGGACTCCGCGCCCCGGCCCCCACGGCTCCCACGGGCCTCGGCCTCGCCGCTCCCCCGGGCGGCCGGGTCGGTGCTCACGCGGGCCAGTCCGCCCCGGGGCCGTGGCGGTCGGGGACGAACGGCGCGTCCACGGGACGCAGGCGTCGCCAGCCCTGGGCCCGGTGGGCGCCCAGGGCCAGCACGGCGACGACGGTGGACGGGTTGTGCACCCGGCCGTCCAGGACGGCGTCGGTCACCTCGTCGAGGCCGACCCACACGAGCGGCATGGCCGCCTCCTCGTCCTGCCGGGTGTGCCGCTCGCCGTCGGGGATCTCCTCGATCTGACGGGCCAGGAACACGCGGATCGCCTCGCTGGAGCCGCCCGGGGTCGTGTAGTAGTCGACGAGGGTGTGCCACTCGCGGGCGCGCAGGTCGGCCTCCTCGGCCAGCTCACGGACGGCGACCTGGTGGAGGTCCTCCCCGTCCACGTCCCGCAGGCCCGCCGGGATCTCCCACAGCTCCATGCCCACGGGGTGGCGGTACTGGCGGACGAGGGCCACCTGCTCGCGGGGGCCGGTGGTGGTGAGCTTGGTGCGGACCGCGAGGATCGCCACGGCGCCCGGGTGCACCATCAGCTCCCGGGTCAGCGGATCCCGGGACTTGTCCGCCGGGTCCAGGCGGAACGACTCCCGGGCGATGTCCCACACTCGGCCCTCGTAGACGGTCTTCGACTTCTTCACCGGGCGGGGGACGTGCAGGTCGCGCAGGGGCGAGCGTCCCGCGGACGCGGGGATCTCAGGCATGGGGCGATCCTTTCATGTCGGGGCGGCGTCCGCGGACCGGGTCAGCCGCGTTCGCGGGCGGAGGACTCGAGCAGCTCCCGGGCGTGCTCGCGGGCCGCCGCGGAGTCCCCGCGGCCGGCGAGCATGCGGGCGAGCTCCTCGACCCGTTCGTCGGCCGTCAGGGTCACGACGTCGGAGGTGGTCACACCCGCGGCCGGATCCGAGTTCTTCTCCACCCGCACGTGCCGGTCCGCATAGGCGGCGACCTGGGGCAGGTGCGTCACGGCGATGACCTGCACGTGGCGGGCGAGCCGGGCCAGGCGTGCCCCGATCCGCACGGCGGCCTCACCGCCCACGCCGGCGTCGACCTCGTCGAACACGAAGGTGGGCACCGGGTCCGTGGCGGCCAGGACCACCTCGAGGGCGAGCATCACGCGGGAGAGCTCGCCGCCGGAGGCGCCGCGGCCCAGGGGCCGGGGCTCGACGCCCGCGTGGGGGCGCAGGGCGAGCGTGACGTCCTCAGCGCCGTACGGGCCGAGACCGTCCCCGGCGACCGGCGTCAGCCCGACGTGGAACGAGGCGTCCGGCATGAACAGGGCGTGCAGCTCCTCGGTCACCGCGGTCTCGAGCCGCTCGGCGGCCGCGGTGCGCAGGGCGGTGAGGGTCGCGGCCCGCTCGCGCAGCGCGGCGTCCAGCCGGTCGACCTCCGCCTCGAGCTCCTCGAGGCGGCCGGAGTCGCCCTGCAGCTCGTCCAGGCGCGGACGCTGGGTCCGGGCCCAGTCGATCACGTCGGCGAGCTCCGGCCCGTAGAGCCGCTGCAGTCGTGTGAGCTCGGCCAGCCGCGACTGGGCCGCGTCGAGGTCGGAGGCCGCGTCGGCGTCCAGGTCAGCGGTGTAGCGGGCCAGGTCGCCGGCGATGTCCGTGAGCACGACGGCGGCCTCGGCCAGGCGCGCGGCCGCGGCGGCGAGCTCGGGGTCGTCGCCGGGGGCGGCGAGCACGGCCTGCCGCGCCCCCTCCACGAGGCTGACGGCGCCGGGGGTCTCGTCCATCGCGTCCACGTCGGGGCCGGCCAGTCGGGCGTGCGCCTCCCCCGAGGCGGCACGCAGCTCCTCGACGTCCTCGAGCCGGCGGATGAGAGCCCGCAGCTCCTCGTCCTCCCCCTCCTGCGGGTCGGCGAGGTCGATCTCCTCGAGCGAGCGCTGGAGCGCCTCGGCCTCGCGGGCCCGCTCCTGGCGGTGGGTGGTGAGCTCCTCGCGCTCCCGACGCGCGGCGGCCCAGGCGGCGTGGTCGGCGCGGTAGGCCCGCAGGGCCGCGGCGAGCTCGGCGCCGCCGAACGCATCGAGGGCGTGCCGCTGGGCGTCGGCGCCCTGGAGGCGGACCTGGTCGTTCTGCCCGTGCACGGCCACGAGCGTGGCCCCGATCTCGGAGAGCAGGCCCACGGGCACGGAACGGCCGCCGGCCGCGGCGCGGGAGCGTGTGCCCTCCCCCGACGCCGTGACGCTGCGGCTGAGGACCAGGTCGCGGGTGCCGTCGTCGCCCTCGTCCACGACCGCACCGGCCTCCTGAGCCAGGCGGAGCGCCGCGTGGTCCGCGGCCACGCGCACGCCGGCGTCCACGACGGCTCGGGACGAGCCCCGGCGGACCGCGCCCGCGTCGGCGCGAGCACCGAGCAGCAGGCCCAGGGCGGTGACCACCATGGTCTTGCCGGCGCCGGTCTCACCGGTGACGACGGTGAAGCCGGGGTCCAGGTCCACGGTGGCCTCGCCGATCACGCCGAGCCCCGAGATCCTCAGATGGTCGATCATGCGTCCTCCCCGGGGTGACGCGCCCCGCGGTCGCGGTGGCGCTGGATGTCCGCGGGCGAGAGCACCGACAGCGGCATGGTGGCCGGTTCGACGACGTCGGGACGCGGCCCCGCGTGCCGCGGCTCGACGGTCTCCACCGCGTGGAGCACGCCCGCCCGCTCCTGGGCGGTGACGGGGCCGCGCCAGCCGTCCGTGGGCAGCCGGAACTTGCGCACCAGCCGTTCCGCGAAGGGAGTCGGGTTGAGACGGGCCAGGCGCACCGGCTCCGCCGACCGGGACACCTCGATCCGGGCCTGCGGCGGCAGTTCGACGGTGCGCCGGCCGTCACACCACAGCACACCGGTCTCGCGGGTGCGGGTGAGCACGTCCACGCCGATCGTGGAGCGCGGACCCACCACGAGGGGGCGGGTGAACAGGGCGTGGGCGCTGATGGGCACGCACAGCAGGGCCTCCACGGAGGGCCACACCACAGGGCCCCCGCCGGAGAAGGCGTAGGCCGTGGAGCCGGTGGGGGTGGCCAGCACGACGCCGTCGCAGCCGAAGGCCGTCAGCGGCGAGTTGTCCACGGACACGACCACCTCGAGCATCCGCTCCCGGTGGGACTTCTCCACGGAGGCCTCGTTGAGGGCCCACGTGCGGGCCACCTCGCGGCCCTCCACGTGCACGACGACGTCCAGGGCCATGCGCTCGATCACCACGTAGGACTCCGAGGCGATCGCCTGGACGGTGCGGTGCAGGTCGGTGCGCTCGGACTCGGCGAGGAAGCCGACGTGGCCCAGGTTCACCGCCAGCAGCGGCACGTTGTAGCCGCGGACGAAGTCGGCCGCCCGCAGCACCGAGCCGTCGCCGCCGAGGACGAGGCCGAGGGTGATGTCCTCGAGCTCGCAGTCGACCCCGAGGGCCTCCGGCGCGAACTCCGGGGGGTCCCCCGCGGCCGCGCGGATGGCGGCCACGTCCTGTTCGAGCATGACGCTGACCAGGCCCTCCTCCGCGAACATGCGGGTGGCCTGCAGCGCCGCGCTGATGGCGTCCTCGCGGCCCGTGTGGGTCAGGACGAGGACGCGACGTCCGGGGGTGTAGGGCATGGTTCCTTCCGCGGGCCGGGGTGCCGGGCACTGCGCTCCAGGATAGCCACGAGACCGGACGCGCGAACCGGTGGCCCCGCGCCCGTGGACGGGCGGTGTCCCCCGGTCGGGGGTCAGGACCAGTCGATGTGCGCGCCCCGGACCCACCCGGCGGCGCTCTCGCCGGCGGGCGTGGCCGGGCCCGTCCCGCCAGCCGGGTCGTCGGCCGCGGTGGCGTCGGGACGGCGGAGTCGCAGGAAGAACTCGGCGTTCCCGTCCTGGCCGGCCAGGCCGGATCGGGCAAGGCCGCGCGGTGCGAGGCCGGCGCCCAGCGCGGCCGCGGCCACCCCCGCGACGGCGTCGCGGCGGGCGTCGGGATCGGTCACGACGCCCGTCCGCGGCAGAGCGCGCCGCCCGACCTCGAACTGGGGCTTGACCATGAGCAGCAGCTCGGCGCCGGGTCGGCACACGCCCGCGAGCGGGGCGAGGACGAGACGCAGCGAGATGAAGGACAGGTCGGAGACCACCAGGTCCACCGGACCGTCGATGTCCTCGGCCGTGAGGTCGCGGACGTTGAGCCCCTCGCGCACGAGGACGCGAGGGTCGGCCCGGACGGGCGGGGCCAGCTGGTCGTGGCCCACGTCGACGGCGGCCACCCGTTCAGCGCCCCGCTCGAGGAGGACCTGGGTGAAGCCGCCGGTGGAGGCCCCGGCGTCGAGCGCCCGGCGGCCGGCCACGCCCACGTCCGGGAACGCCTCGAGTGCGCTGACCAGCTTGTGGGCCGCACGGGAGACGTACCGCGGGCCCGGGTCGCGCAGGCGCAGGGTGGCGTCGGCGGCCACGCGGTCGGCGGGCCGGCGCACCGGGCGGCCGTCGAGGAGCACCTGTCCCGCGCGGATGAGCGCCGCGCCCTCCGTGCGGGAGCGTGCCAGGCCCCGAGCGGCCAGGGCGACGTCGGCGCGTGCGGTCTCAGCCACGCCGTGGGTCCGCGGAGGCCTCGGCCCCGCCGGCGAGCAGAGCGGGCAGGTGAGCACGGACCCACGTCGGCCGGTCTGGCCCGGGGGCGGCGCCCGCGGTCTCGCGCGTGTCGATGCCGGTCAGGACGAGCACCGTGTCGAACCCCGCCGCGTTGCCGCCGCGGATGTCCGTGTCCAGGCGGTCGCCGACCACGAGGGGACGGGCCAGGCCGAGGGCGTCGGCCGCCGTCCGGAACAGTCGTGGCTCGGGCTTGCCCGCCGCGACGGGCGCGGTGCCGGTGGCCCGGCCCACCGCCTCGACGAGGGCCCCGTTGCCGGGGGCGATCCCCTCCGCGCGCGGAATCGAGGTGTCCAGGTTGGTGGCGACCCAGGTGGCCCCGGCGCGCACGGCGTACGCCGCCTCCGCCAGATCGGCCCAGCCGAGACCGGGGTCGAAGCCCTGGATCACCGCGTCGGGACGCTGCGCCGCGGACGCGACCACCTCGTAGCCCCGCTCCTCGACCACGGCGCGCAGGTACGCCGAGCCGACCACGAGCACCCGACCGGTGCGGCGGCCCAGCGTCTCCTCGAGCAGGTCGACGCCCGCCGGTGCGGAGCCGAAGACCTGCCCCGCCTGCGCGGGCACCCCGAGCGTGCGGAGATGCTCGGCCACGGACTCCGGCGCGCGGGAGGCGTTGTTCGTCACGAACCCGACCGGCACGCCCCGTTCCTGCAGCGTCGACAGCGTCTCGACCGCCCCGGCGATCGCGCCGCCTCCGGCGTAGACGACGCCGTCCAGGTCGCACAGCAGCCCGTCGTGACCGTCGAAGAACGTGGCGCTCACCGACCGTCCGCCTCCGGGGCCTCGAGGGCGTCGAACAGCGACAGCTGGTTCGGGTCGACCTCGTCCGGCGCGTCGACGGCGGCCGGCGGCTCCGTGGCGGCCTCCGGCTCCTCGGCCGGGGATCCGTCCGCCGTCGGCTCCGCACCGGCCTCGGCCGCAGACCGCTCGTGGCGCCGTTCGCGGGGGGACGGGCGGCGGTCCCGGGGGTCCTCGACCGGCTCGGTGTCCACGTCGATGATCTCCGGGTCCGCGAACCCGCCCACGCCGAGGGCCTTCTCCGCGACGCGCACGGCGCGCGCCCAGAGCCGAGCCTCGTCGCGGCGCCCCAGGGCGAGCAGCACGTCGGCCTGACGCTGGAACAGCCGGGGAGAGAAGGGGTAGCCGCGCCGCCGGTCCAGTTCCGGGATCTGCAGGGCCTCATGGGCGCCCTGGAGGTCGCCGGCGTCCTCGCGGATGCCGGAGACGACCATGGCCAGCTCGGCCCGCGCCGCCCGGTCCAGACGCGAGGCATCCACCTCGGCGGCCAGCTGCAGGGCCTTCTCCGTGCGGCCGAGGGCACGCTCGCTATCCACCTGCGCGGCGATGTGGGTGTCATCGCCCGTCATACGCCGGTAGGTGCGGAACTCGCGCAGCGCGTCGGCGTACTCCCCCGCCGCGTAGGCGGTGAGCGCGACTGCCTCGCGCACGCGTGAGAGGCGGCCGCCCTTGCGGGACGCGGCGAGGGCGTGCTGGAACGCCAGCGCCGGGTCGACGTCCAGGTAGCGGCCGGCCATCACGAGATGCTTGGCGACCCAGCTGGCAGGACGCTCGTCAAGGCCGTTGATCTCCTTGAGCGTGCCGCGGTCGAGCTCCTGGCCCGTCACGTCCGGGTCGATGTCCGGAGAGCGCTCCTGGTCCGCACGATTCGCCGCTCGGAGGTCACCGGGATTGTGCGCGGGTCGTTCGGCGCGGTCCTCGCGACGAGGGCCCGTCGGCGCACCGCGGCGCTCGGGGCGTCCGCCCCCCTGGCCCGGGCCGCGCCGCCGGTCCTCGTGAGGCCCGCCGGAGCGGCGCCGGTCACCGGCACCGCTGCGAGGACGTCCGTCGCGGTCTCCACCACGACGCCGGCCATCACCGCCACCACGGGGCCCGCGGCCCTCGGATCCGCGGTCCTCGCGGCGCTCTCGGGGGGTGTCCTCAGCCATGGTGTCCTTCCTGGGCGTCACGCCGCGACGGTCCGCGGGAACGCGGTCTCTGTTCCTCATGTGCCGGCCTCGCGGCCGGGTCCTCAGGGGACCAGGCTAGTGCCCGGAGCCTGTGGCAGACCGTCCTTGCGGGGAAAACAGTCCAGAAATGCGGGAAGGGCCTCGCACCAACAGTGCGAGGCCCTCCCTCAAAGAATGTCCGGCGGCGACCTACTCTCCCACAAC